>HF991973.1:4202-11824 GCA_000433135.1 Clostridium sp. CAG:921 | reverse complement strand
TTTGAGTTTTGGATAGAATTATGTCTTTGTACATAATTGTATACAGCTTTATCAGTATATGATATCTTATCACTATGAACAATTATTGGAATTATTGATGCTACATCTTCGTTTATTTTTCCTTCCAAAAATGGGTACTTTAGTAACAAATCTTTTCTAAGTAATTTGTTACAAGCTGAGGCAGCCAGCCCATTATCTATGATTGACACTTTTGATACTTCATCCAAAATACAAGATTTTACAACATTACCTATATTATTTCCAGATTCATCAACTAGTTGAATGTCATTTACAACTAAATCTGATTTATCATTTAGAATTTTTTCTGCAAGCACTTTGTAATAATCAGGCGCAACATAATCATCTGAATCAATAAATCCAATATACTTTCCAGTTGCCTTCTTTACACCAAAGTTTCTAGTATAAGCTAGTCCATTATTTTTTTCATTTTGTAATAATATAAATCTATCATTATACTCCTTCTTCAATTTTAAAAGGACCTCATATGTTCCATCTGTAGACTTATCATCTATTACAATCACTTCCAACTCACTATATGTCTGATTCATGATAGATTTAATACATTTTTCAACATACTTTTCAACATTATAGCAAGGTATTATAATTGATATTTTTTCTTTACTCATCTTTATCCTCCATTTTATTTGTATTAATTTCAAAATTTACCTTATCAAGCCTAAGATTTATATTATAATACGGATCGCCACGATCTAGCTCATCTTTCCACTTAGACTTAAATACATCCATTTCGCTTTCGAATCTTTTAATCTTCTCAGGAGTATCTTCGCTCCCCCTAGTTTTAGATTCATAATGCATTAATTTAGCATAAGGCGTAAATACAATCAAATATTTTAATTTTCTAACTTTCATACATAAATCTATATCATTAAACGCAACTTGTAATTTTTCATCTAGTCCATCTATCTTTTCAAATATACTTCTTTTTATCATCAAACACGCAGCTGTTACAGCTGAAAAATTATTAATAACATTCGCTCTCGAAAAATATCCCTCTTCATTTTCAGCTATATTAACATTAACATGACCAGCAACTCCACCAATACCAACTACAACACCAGCATGTTGAACTTTAAAATCTGGATATAGTAATTTAGCACCAACTATTCCCACATCATCTCTTTGACAAATTCCAAGCATTTCTTCCATCCAGTTATTTGACAATACTTTAGTATCGTTATTTAATAATACTATATACTCACCTTTCGAATTTTTTACTCCAAAATTATTAATCAATGAGTAATTAAACTTATCAATTTTAATGCTAACTACTTTTATATTGTCATTATCCTTTTGAATTTTATCATAATAGTCAAAAATCTCTTTAGTTTTACTATTATTTTCAACAATTACTATCTCATAGTTTTGATAACTTGACTTTAATATAGAGTCTATACATTTTTTTAAATCGGACTTACTATCTTTATTTGGGATTATTATACTAATTTTTGGATTTCCTATTACATCATACTTTACTCTATATCTACCTGGTTCATCTAATATTTCAACTTTTGCCTTTATGTTAATTCTCTTAAAATGTTCCTCTATTGCTCTTTTGCCTGCCATATATACATACTCTTTAGCAGACGAGCTATATGACGTAGAAGTTTCATGTGCTCTCCAATGATATAATACTTTTGGAATATGAACAATATTTTTAGCCTTTTCAGTTGCTCTTAAAACAAAATCATAATCCTGAGCTCCATCAAATTCTTTATTTAATAGACCAACTTCATCAAGCAATTTTCTTTTTACTACACATAAATGACAAATATAATTATAACTAGTTAGTAAATCAGGAGAAAAGTCAGGTTTAAAGTGAGGATTCTTCCTAATACCATTTTCTAAAATATCTTCATCTGTATATATAAAGTCTGCATCACTAGAGTTTATAGCTTTTACCACTTCATACAAAGCATTTATAGATATAACATCATCATGATCACAAAATGCTACATAATCCCCAGTAGAAAAAGATATTGCAACGTTAGTATTTTCTGAAATTCCAAGATTTTGACTAATATTTTTATATACAATTTTGTTTGAATTTAATTCTTGTATATATTTTTGTATTTGCACGTCAGGTATTTTACTACTATCTGCCAAGCACACTTCAAAATTTTGATACGTTTGATTATTTATAGAGTCAATCAATTCAACAAAATATGAAAATTTAGTATTATACATTGGAACAACTATACTTATCTTTGGCATATAATTAAACTTTGCACTGCGCTGCTTTTCAATAGTTCGTATACTTAATTTATTATTTTTTACATAGTCTAAATAATCAACTGACTGGTTAGACATATATTTTCTACGTTTTATTTTATTTTTTAGCTTAAGTAAAGATTTCTTAACCCCATTTGCTTTCAAATAATTATAACCTCTTCTTAAATTTCTAAAATTCATACATTACTCACTCTCTATATTTTCCGAATAACTTTTTATTAATTTTATTCAATAAGCTACTCGATTTCTTTAATTCTTCAACTTCATTTTGCAAATTTTTTATTAATATATTTTTTTCATTTATTTCATTTTCAAGTTTTCCTACTTTTGAATATGCTAAATCAGTAGCTTCTTGCCACTCTTGATTAGTTTTCTCCACTTTCTTTATAAACGAATCATACTGATTTTTTATATCATCATAATCTTTTTTCGAATAATAAATTGTTTCTTGTAATGCTTCTAATGTCGTAAGTGCTGAATAAGTATTTTCATATACATTTGAAATATTATTATCTAGTAACTCTATTTGTATTTTTTGTTCTAATTCTTTAAATTTACTACAAAACTGCTCAATTCCATATTTTTTATATAAAAGTTCCAATGAAATATGTGCAGAAATCTTTGAATTATGATAAAATAAGCTATTTAAAGCTCTGTATAGTAAAAATTCTAAAGGAAGCCACTCCTCACACCATTCTTGATCATATACATAAAACTCTTTAAATTCATATTTTTCATCTAATTTTGCAAAAACGTTTTCAAAAATCAAATCAAAAAATCCATATTTTAAAAAAGTAAGTTTATTTATATCTTCATTAGAAATACTTACTCCATATTTTTCAAAAACATTTTTTACTTTATCATCTTTTTTATTATCTGATATTTCTAAAAGTCTTACGGATATATACCTATACCAATTTTCAATTATACTCAAAGCTATATCTAGTTTATCTTCAAGTATATAATCACATATTATATCATCTAAGCTTCTTAACGTTTGGTACTCACTATAAATTCTGCCATCTCTTACTTTATCTATCACATTAAATTTTGCAATTTTTAGTAATTCTATATATTTTTTTACATTTTCAACCTGTGTAACACCTTCTGTAAAAGCAGACTTTTTTTCAACATAAGTATCATATATTTTAGTAATGAGTTTATTTTCCTTTTTCCTAAAATTATTGAAGCTTATAAACTTTGCTTTGCAAAAATTATTTTTATTATTTGAAAGTTCAAGTATATATGAATTTGCAAATATATCAAATTTTTCATCTTTAACTACTTCTTTTAATACTTCTATTTCATTAAAAACAATTGTATCTTTTGGATTATAATATACAAGATAATTTAGCTTACTATCATTACTTCCTGGGAGATATTCATCTGTATATATAACGCTTGGTAATCTGTAATCTGGAAGTGGATAGTAAAATTTAAATTTGAAATTTTTTTCTTTATTAAGTATATCTGTAAGTTCTTTTTTCGAATACATTTCAGTATTTTTTTTTCTTCCACTAATTATATCAAAACTATCTGTATCACCGTATGTTCGTCCAGAAAAATTCCTAACACTATATTTATTATCAACGCTAACCAATATTGTTCCATTATTATTTAGTAACTTACTACAAATATCTGTTATCTTTATAATTACATCTTTTCTATTTGAAAAGCTTATAAATTCATCTATCCTATCCATGACATCAACTAGTAATATATAATCAAATTTTTTATTACAAATATCATTTATTTCAAAAATTTTTTCAAGAGATGAGTTAACAATTTTTAAATTTGACCTGTCATTAAAAATATTTTTTGCTTCTTCTACTCTTTCAATATCACTTTCAACTAAAACAACACTAAAACTATTATCCAAGAAATACTCAACTATTTTTGGATTATCAAATCCTATTTTTAATATTTTTGAATTATTCTTAAAATCATACCAATTTATTACGTTCTCTCTAATCTCACTAGTTTTTAAAAAATTATTGATATTCTCACACTTTTCTCTACTATCAAATCTTGACATAAGGCTACAACTCCATACATGTATAAAATTATATAAACACATGCTCTCTTTATTTTATTATTTATTATTCACTACTTTTTATTTTTTAACTTTCTAAACTCAATATCCGAATCTAATCTTATAAATCCTACACACTCTTTTGATGATAATATTTCAACAAGTAAAGCATCATATTTTCTGTTTAATACTTCAAGTTCAGATTTTGCATTTATATGTGTACAACTAAACGACAAAGTATATCTACCGGCAGTAAGTGGTATAACTTGTTTAAAAGTTACTTCAACAATATCACCTTTTCTAAAACTTCCAGTTATAACTTTTTCTATCATAGAATTAGTTCCACACATCTCTAATCCTTTAAAATCCTTTATTGTCATTGTAAAAATAGGATCAACAACTTCTGATTTAAACAAAATTTTTGATTTTAAGCAAATTACTTTATCATTTTCAATAGCTGCTAAATAATTACCATTTATATCAAAAATACCGTAGTCTATTACTTCAGCCATGCCATTTCCATAATCAATAACTTTATCATTTTGCGTAAAATGTTCTTTCCATGTTGATTTTTTTCCATTTGTTTTTATAGTTAATTTCAGTTCCTCTTTTCCAACGCTATCCTCTATTTTTTTTACTTGATTTTCAACAATTTCTTGTTCTTTCATTTGAATTGGATTTAATCCTACTATTATCTTCTTATACATTTCAACGCCATCTTTAACACTACCGTCAAAAATCTTCTTACCACCATCTATAATAATCGTTCGTGTACAATTTCTAAGTATGTCAGATATATTATGCGTTACAAAAAGAATAGTTTTTTCCTTTTTCTTAAATTCTTCAAATTTCTTAAAACACTTAAGTTGAAATGCCATATCTCCAACAGAAAGTACTTCATCAACTATAAGTATATCTGGTTCAACATTTATAGCACATGCAAAAGCCAATCTTGCAAACATACCAGATGAGTATGTTTTTACAGGTTGATATAAATGATCTCCTATATCTGCAAAATCAATTATTTCTTGCTCTTTTTGTTTTATTTGGTCATTTGTAAGTCCCATCACTTGCCCATGTTGATATATATTTTCATATCCAGTCAATTCTTGATTAAATGCAGCACCAAGTTCAAGTAATGAACTAATCTTACCTTTTACCTCAATTTTTCCAGAAGTTGGAGTAACAACTCCAGTTATCATTTTCAAAAGCGTAGACTTTCCTGCTCCATTTTTTCCAAGTATTCCTAATACTTCGCCTTTTTTTATATTAAACGATACGCCATTCATCGCTCTAAATATATCATGTCTTTTATAATTAGGTAGCAAGCTTTCTAATAATCTATCTTTTTTTCTTGCATACATTTTGTATTCTTTTACTAAGTTTTCAACTACAACAACATTCTCCATATCTTGGCTCATTATTTCACACACCCTTATATATTTTTTTACAATTTTTTTAATTATTACTTTTTAAGTTATATACAAATATAAAAATAAATGGAAAATTATACAATATAAAATAAAACAAATAATATGAGAAACTCTCATATTTAAATATCTTGTTATACGTACCAAAATTCTTAAAATTACAGTATATTTTTGACTTAATATCAAAGAAGTAGTCTAATGCTAAGTTATTTAATTGCTTAAGTGATTCATCAAACTCGTCACTTCTTTTTATATAAGTTTCAAACTTTTTAATTTTCAATTCTATAATATAATCTCTCTTTTCATCAAAGGTTTTAAACTTATCAGTGTACCTTTTTATTCCTACTTGATTATCACCATGTTGTCTATACTTTAAGGTAGGTTTATCAATATAACAAACTTTACCATGTATTGAGCTTACTAATGCAATCCAATAATCATGTAATATGTCTGCATTTTCAGGAAGTGGTAAAATTTTAGATAAATTCTCTGATTTTGCTAACAATGTACATCCAGTTACACAATTGTATAAGTACTCTAATCTGTAATCATTATACTTTTTTATTTTTCTTAATAACTTCATTTTTTTATTAAAAGAGACATAAATAGTACTTAATTTTTCATCAACAATCTCTAAGTCGGTAAATACAAGATCAGCATTTTCTTCTTCTGCTTTTATTACACTTAATTCGACCTTGTCTTTATTCCAAACATCATCCTGATCAGAAAACATATAATATTTGTTTTTCACTTTTGAAAGCAAAAATTCAAAATTTCTATTTGAACCCAAATTTTTATCTTGAAAATAAAGTATTATTCTACTATCTTTATCTTTATATTCCTTCAGAATATCTCTTGTTTTATCACTTGAGCAATCATCAGAAATTATTAAATTAAACTCAGAGTAAGACTGCAAAAGTATAGAATCTAATTGCTCTCTAATATATTTTTCACCATTATATGTAGCCATTAATATATCAACTTTTTCATATTTCATAAATATCACACCAACTAAAGTACATCAGCAAAATCTTTCTTAGACTTGTTAAATACATAATTTCCCCAAATATATAAAATAATAGTTATTGCCCAAAAGGCTATAGTATAAATTCCATAAGATTCTGTTAGCATATTTCCAGGAATAAATACTTCTCTAAAACCTGAAACTAAATACGTAAACGGCATACATTTAGCTAATTTTAATATATTTGGTACCCCTTCTAGCATTGATAAATTCCATATTATTGGCGTAAACCAAAAAAACAACTGCATAAGTACACTAAGTAGTTGCACGACATCTGGTATTAATGTTGAAAGTGCTGAAGTAAGTCTTGTAAATGCTATTATAAACGCTAATGTACATACTAGCATATAAATAAATTTTAGTATATTTATAACATAGCCAAAACAAAGACAAACAACTGTAGCTATTATAAACAAAAATATACCTATAACACACGAAGAAGCTATGGAAATTACTGGAATTATATCAACAGGAAATACAACCTTCTTTACCAAATATGAATAACTCCTAATCGAGTTACTAGCTGTAATTATCGCATCATTTATAAAATTCCACATTGCCATACCAGGCAAATACCAAACAATAAAAGGAGCATCTCCACCACTTTTTGTTTTAAGTATATACTGAAACACAATAACATACGTAAACATAAATATAAAAGGTGAAATAAATCCCCACACAGCTCCTAAACTAGTACTTGCAAATCTATTTTTAAAATCATTCTTTCCAAGTCTAGCTATCAAACTTCTATTTTTTATTAATTCTTTAAAAAAGCTCATTATCTTCACTCCTAAATAATATCAGGTAAATTATATCATTAAATTCAATAAAATTCAACTAAATGTCATATCGAATTTTAGTTAGA
>HF991973.1:1047-4153 GCA_000433135.1 Clostridium sp. CAG:921 | reverse complement strand
TAATTAAAAGTTACTATATAAATTATATAGAATTTTTAAATTATAAAAGCGTATCAATGTGTTGTTTTAGATAATTCTAAATTTATTTTTATTCTATCATATGTTTTAACTTTATATATTACATCATTATAAAAAAAGCACTTGTAATTTTTATATTACAAATGTTTTCTATATTTCATATTCATTTATTATGTGAAACTTTTCTAATTGCTACTTGCCTCTTTATTTATATTCCTTAAAATCTCTAGTTGTTCCTTATGTTGCCTTACCAAAGTGTCAAGTATAACTCCAATAGATAAAGATAACATACCAAATATAGCAATTCCTGTAGCAAGTATACCGCTTGGGAATTTTGTAACTACCCCAGTTTTAAAGAACTCAACAAACAAAGGAACTCCTATTATAAGCGATATAATCCAAAATATAATTGCAACTATCAAAAAGAAGCCAAGAGGTCTATAGTTTTTAAACATTTTAAATATAGTAAGCAATACTTTAAAGCCATCACTAAAAGTGTTAAGCTTAGAAACACTTCCAACAGGTCTATCTCTATAAGTTATTGGTACTTCAACAATGCTATAATTTCTGTCAAGAGCATGAAAAGTCATTTCTGTTTCTATCTCAAAACCAGGACTTAAAACTGGCATATTTTTAACAAATTCCCTATTAAAAACTCTATATCCAGTCATAATATCATTTAATTTACTTTTAAATATAAAATTAATAGTATTTTTTACAAGTACATTTCCAAAATTATGAAAATTTCTTTTATTTTCTTTTATATACGTTCCATTTGAAAGCCTATCCCCAATAGCCATATCAGCCATACCAGATTCCACTACTTCTATTAGTTTGTGTACCTCTTCTGCAGGATAAGTATCATCGCCATCTACCATAACATACATATCTGCATCAATATCTCTAAACATTGACCTTACAACATTTCCTTTTCCTTGCTTATATTCCCTTATTACAATTGCACCAGCATCTTTAGCAATTTTTTCAGTATTATCCTTAGAATTGTTGTTATATACATATATATACGCATCTGGCAATTCTTTTTTAAAATCTTCAACAACTTTCCTTATAGTTAATTCTTCGTTATAGCAAGGGATCATTACAGCAATTTTTTTCATAAAATTTGCCTCCAATACCGTAGATTATACAACACAAATCCTGCAATGTCAAACTTAACTATTTTTCAAGATATTCTTCATGAGCTAAATACCAATCAATAGTTTTTACTATACCATCATTAAACATAGTTTTTGGCTCCCAACCAAATTCTTTTTTTAACTTTGTTGGATCAATTGCGTATCTAAAATCATGTCCTTTTCTATCCTCAACGTAACTAATTAATGATTCTTGTTTATTCAACCTTTGAAGTATCAACTTTACAATATCAATATTTCTTTTTTCATTATGTCCACCAATATTGTACCTTTCACCACTTCTTCCATTATGTAATATTATATCAATTGCTTCACAATGATCTTCAACATATAGCCAATCTCTTACATTTAATCCTTTTCCATAAACAGTAAGCTTTTCATCTTTTAATGCAAGTGAAATCATATGTGGTATCAACTTTTCATGATGTTGATTTGGTCCATAATTATTTGAGCAATTTGTAACATTTACATTCATTTTATACGTTTTGCCATATGCAAAAACTATAAGATCAGAAGATGCTTTTGACGCAGAATAAGGACTATTTGGTTTTATTGGTGATGTTTCAGTAAAATATCCCTCTTTGCCTAGTGAACCATAAACTTCATCTGTTGAAACATGTACAAATTTGTTTTTAGATCCTTCTCCCCACACTTGTTTGCAAGCTTCAATTAACGCATGTGTTCCCATTACATTAGTTTCAGTAAATGTAAGTGGTCTTTTTATGCTGTTGTCTACATGTGATTCTGCTGCAAAATGAACAACTGCATCAATTTCATATTTTTTTAATGTCTCTATATCTTTATTAAGATCACAAATATCTGCTTCAATAAGCACGTACTTTCCTTTACTTTCTTTCAAGTTTTCTATATTTGCTGCATATGTCATCTTATCATATACAATATATCTATATTTATCTCCATATTTTTTTACCATTAAATTAACAAAATTTGAGCCAATGAATCCTGCTCCACCAGTTATTAATATGTTTTTCATAAGCTAATACCTCCTATTTAAAATATTTTTATAGTTATGTCTCCATCTTTTTCTATATAATTTTTCTTAACATTTAAACTTTTCATCCAATTTCTTGTTTCAATCGTTTTATATGGACCAGTATCAAAACCGTCTCCAATATTATTATCCCAAAGCCAATCAGGTGTTGGCCAAAGTGCATAACTTGGATCAATTTTTTTATATAGTTCTAATGTTGCACCATTTTGACCATGATGTGCCATTTGAACATAATCACTTTTTAAATCATCCAAGTGATATTCTAATAATTTTTTACTGCTTTCTACACCGGTATCTCCCAAAAATAAAATAGACTTATTATTTACTTCTAACTTAAAAACCATACTTGTATTATTGCCAAGATTATTAAATATATCATCTTCATAAACACTTATAATTTTTATTTTCACCCCGTCTATATTAAAAATATCGGAAACTTTTGGCGTAATAATTTTATCTCTTACTCTTTCATTTGCAAGTGCATTTGTAATAACTTTGTATTGTTCAAGTCTACTAGGCTCATATTGCTCAACTAAATCCTTACTACAAAACTTACATACAATATTGCTAATATCAATTTTTGTATTTTCAATAATACTACTTATAGCACCTGTATGATCTGTATGAAAATGAGTTAAGAACCAATAATCAACCTTGCCACCACCTTCTTCAATATATTGTTCTAAATTTTTAGCATCTCCTATGTTTCCACCATCTATTACAATAGTCTTACCATTTTTTGTTTTTATATAGTACCCCATCATTTGCATATTAGTATTAGTCTTTAGCTGTGTTAAATTTATATAATTCGTAAAAAGTATATTATAACCGAGTATAACACCAAAAATAACAAGACAGGTGATCAAAAAAGTAATTGCTATTTTTTTCTTAGGCTTAACTTTATTTTCAAAAAAATCTTTTA
>HF991973.1:0-1016 GCA_000433135.1 Clostridium sp. CAG:921 | reverse complement strand
CTTTTATTTTTAATTTTTATATTAATATTTTCCATAACAAAACCTACTTAAATCAAACTTTAAAATTAATTATAATACTTACTATAAATTATAAATTTTTAAATAATTCAGTTTTTTCTAATTCTTTAAGAGTTGGCCAAAGTGCATCTTTAGGTGAAGTTAATAATTCATCTTTTGTCATTCCCTCAACCTCTGGCCAAGCTATATTTACATCTGGATCATTAAATAAAAGTCCACCTTCTGCTTCATGGTTATACACATCATCACACTTATATGCAAATTCTGCGCTGTCAGATAATACTAAAAATCCATGTGCAAAGCCTTTAGGTATCATAAACATTTTTTTATTTTCTTCAGACAATATAACGCCTTCCCACTTTCCATAAGTCTTACTGCCTGGTCTTAGATCTACAGCTACATCAAAAACCTCTCCACTTATGCATCTAACAAGCTTAGCTTGTACATTTTCCTTTTGAAAATGTAATCCTCTTAGTACACCCTTTTTAGATTTTGATTGATTATCTTGCACAAATTTATTTGTTATTCCTATTTCAAAAAAATCAGCCTCACTATATGTTTCCATGAAATATCCTCTATTATCTCCAAAAACAGTTGGCTCTATTATATAAACACCTTCAATACTAGTTTCAGTTTTCTTAAATTTTCCCATATTACTTTACCTCCAATTTTATAACTAGGTACTACAACAATTATTAATTGCATACCGTAATACAAAAACCAGCTTTATTATATCATAATTGAAAAAAAAAATCATTATCTGTGTAATATTAATTAAAAATTTTACTCATTTTAAAATTTTACTCAATTTAAAGTTTAAAAATTAAAATACATAATTAGAGTTATTACGATTATAACTTACTAATATAATTTATTAATATAAACTACATTTTTTAATTTTAATAAAAAAATAAAGCCTAGCCAAAATAGCTAGACTAATATTAATATTTATTTTTTTAAATCATAACTTAAGTTATCCCTATTAAATGTTAAATAAG
>HF991972.1:2020-3179 GCA_000433135.1 Clostridium sp. CAG:921 | reverse complement strand
CGCATGCAAATAAAGTGTATCATGTCCTTTTCCGTTTGAACATGTCAAAATCGGAAAATTTATCATTACATTTGCCTCTTATTTTCTGTGATACTAAGAAAATTTTTTTCTAATTCTGCCATGGTCATACTTTTGGTTTTGTATTAACGTAAATTTATCATTTTAAATGGAGGTATTTCATATGAAAACAAAGAAAAATTTATTCAAAAAGGGAATTGCTGCTCTCTTAGCTGCTCTGATCCTTGTATCTGGAAGTACAGCACTTTTTACACAAGGAAACACAAACCAGGTAGCAGGCGGTGGAGAAACTTATCCTACGATTGAACCTTACAGTGTTTCTCCAATCGACTCACCAAACTGTGTTGCATAATACTCAGAAAAGATTTTCATATTAACCTGATCATTTCTGGAAAGAGAGAGATAGTATGCTTTTCTCATCATTTTTTTACACATCTCTATCTCCTCTTTTTTTCTTTTTCCATTTTTTATTTCCCTTAAAATGTCCCATGCTCTATCAAATATTCCCTCCTCTACTAAAACACCATTATCACATTCTTTTGCTTCTTCCAGCAAATTTTTTTCTATTTCACAAGCAATCTCATATTTTTTTAGTCTCTGATAAAAGAATACTATATTTCCTAAAATTTTTATTTCATGCTTCTTCCATTCAACCATATACTCACTGCGCAAGCTTCGTAACAGCATTTCACATATTTCTAAGGCTAATTCGTTTTTATCATTTCTCCCATACGCAACCGCAAGCCTTTTAAACAATATGATTTCCTGCTCTGTAAATGGAAATATAATTTTCTCCTCCATATATCTTCTATAATCCGGGACCGTTTCTTCTGCCAGTTCTTCTAATATTTCAACCAGCTCTGCGGATGTGATCCTGTTCTGATAAAAATCCAGAAATGCACTTTCCCTGCGGACATAATTTTTTGTCAGGATACTTTCTCCAGCTTTTTCTTTTAAGAGTGTCATATATTCATCCGCCCTCTCAAAATCATGTCTGGTCATCGCTTCTTCAAACGCTGCCCTCTCTTCTATGATCTGCATATCCTTATCCACACAGATGGCATAGCTTCGTTCCGGATTCCGGTTCATTTTCTCCATCAGTTTCTGATAGATATCTTTTTTTACACCATGTTTTCCATTC
>HF991972.1:1752-1950 GCA_000433135.1 Clostridium sp. CAG:921 | reverse complement strand
TGCTCCTGTGTAAGCCCTGAAGCTATTCTTGTCAGACGAATGATATCTCCTACTCTGTAATTTGCCATTTTAATTGTTCTCCACTAAATTTCCTGATTTTTTCTCTGAGACTGTCAAATTCCATTACATCTGCCACATGATATGCCATAATACATTCTTCAATACACTGTTTAAAATGGGGTGGACGCACTGCTTGTT
>HF991972.1:1312-1732 GCA_000433135.1 Clostridium sp. CAG:921 | reverse complement strand
TGCTTGTTCATCCCAATCCTCCTCTATCCGGTACAGGCGTTCCAATGCCTTCGCTTTTTGAAAATGTAATTCTGCAAGCTCTGCAATTCCATTGCTCTCTGAAATTACACAGATTGCCCGGTCAAGATAGCCGACCAATGCCACGTCATCCTGTTTCTCCTGTTTCATACCGATCAATTTCCGTAAAATCGGAAGTCCAAGCCGTTCCTTATCAGAATTGCTGCAATACCTTCCGATAAAATTCAACAGTTTTAACATTTCTTTTTCCGCCCGTTCTTCGTCCGTTTCAAAACAGGCAATCAGAAAAGCGGTCTTTATTTCGATCTCACTGTATAACTGTTCCTCTCTTACGTTGTCTTCCGGCTTAGTCAGATGAAGTGCCTCTTTTAACATTTCAACGGCTTTCTCCTTATCCACACC
>HF991972.1:485-1272 GCA_000433135.1 Clostridium sp. CAG:921 | reverse complement strand
TTTTCCACAGAGATAAAATTGCCTGTGGAGAATTTCTTCTCCCGGCATAATATTTCGATACTGCTCTAACAACCGGTCGGCCTCTGTATAATTTTCCTTTTTTAGTTCCTGATTTATTTTTTCCCGCAATACCATTCTGTGGTAGTCCACTTCATTCAAAAGCAGCTCAAATTCCAAAACATGTTTTCCTATCCGCTCTACCAGAGTCTGGCTCGTCAAAGAATCTACTTCACGATACCCCTGTTCTATCCTGCTGTAGGTTGTGATACTGCAGATTCCATCACATAACTGTATCTGAGATAAATGATATTTTTCACGATAGTAAGTTAATAAAACACTGACTGTATTGATTTTCATTTAAATCCCTCTTATCTTATCGTTTAAACTACATTCATTATATCATCAATATGTTTTATTTTCTACTATTTTAGGAATAATGTATAAAAAAAACAGGACTACACGAGTCCTGCTTTTCTTAAACGTTTTCTGATTTCCGGTCCGATCAGAAGGCATATGATAATTTTAACAAGGTCTCCCGGTATAAACGGGATCACTCCTGCTGCCAGTGCCGCCTGAAATGACATCCCAGCCTGCCATGCCAGCCACACGGTTCCAAACAGATAGCAAACTGCCGTTCCAAGTACCATTCCAATGAAATGAAGGTATCTCTGATGCCATTTGTCAATAAATATGCCACAAATAAGTGCCATTGGGATAAATCCGATCAGATAGCCACCGGTTGGTCCTAACAGTTTCTGTGGTCCTGCCGTAAATGCTGCAAATACCG
>HF991972.1:302-480 GCA_000433135.1 Clostridium sp. CAG:921 | reverse complement strand
TGCCGTAAATGCTGCAAATACCGGAACTCCGACAAAACCGATCAATAAATATATCAAATAACTAAGTGTTCCTCTTCTGGTTCCTAATACATAGATTGCCAGATAAATTGCAAAATTTGTCAACGAGATTGGCACGGGACTGATCGGAAGCGGAATGGAAAGCGGCCCTAAGATACAG
>HF991972.1:0-263 GCA_000433135.1 Clostridium sp. CAG:921 | reverse complement strand
CCATTAATCCTATCAGTGCAATACATTTTGTGTCTAATCCTGATTTCTTTACTTTTTCATTCGTATCCATTTACTTCTCTCCTTTTCTGAAAGAAGTATACTCTGTTGCTTTTCTATTGTCAACCTTATTTTATTTTATAGTTTACAATATTATGGACGAATTTCGGAAATCTCTCCATGTTTTTCATAGTTTGTCTTTCTGGTAACCTGGTTTTTCTCATTGACAAACAGTACCGTAGGTTTCATCTGTTTTGCTTCCTCCG
>HF991971.1:15117-19440 GCA_000433135.1 Clostridium sp. CAG:921 | reverse complement strand
TCATACCAAAAAGTAACAGAAGGTATATTAGGATTGTAATTAGTAATACGAGATTGTATTTGTCAAGTGAAAATTGGTTCTTCCGCAAATAGTTTGATTATGACAGCAGAAGAACCTTTTGTTTTAGTAAGTCAAAACTACATCTTCCCCATTTGAAATAGCATTTAACTGTGCAAATACAAGAAAAGGTTATTATCAAATATGCAAAGCTAGATATATACAGTTTGCAATAAATAATGAAAGATTAAGAAAAAGAGGTCTAGTATTTCTACTAGACCAATATGAAAAAGTTCATATTTAATATAAATTGAACCGTCATTTGCGAGGACCGCTTGAGTGGTGGTGTGAGATGGGAAAAACACACTAAGTGTTATCCTCTACTCGATTTTTGCATAAAAATAAAGGCTATTGCTAGTCCTTATTACTTTCTTGATAAGTATTATCAAAAATTGAATCTGTAAAAAATTCTCCAAGAGAAATATTAAAACCCTCACAAATATGAAGTATTGTATCTAATTTTATAAGTTCTGTTTTACCACTCATAAAAGTTGAAATTGTAGAACAAGGAATACCTGTTGCTTTGCATAAATCCCATATGTTCATATCTTGAATTTTTAAATAATATTTTATTCTTTTTCTTATTGCATCTGATAGCTTCATATATTCACCACTTTATATTATGTATAAGTTCAATAAAATTATATAAAATCATGTTTTTTTATCACTTTGACGAGTTGAAAAGATGCAAAAATATTTCAATTTGTCGAAGTAGTTTTTATATTTTTATATGGTCTGTATTGTTGTATTTTTTTTTCTTTTATGATAACATATTATAAGTAGAATTATATTAAGTAAATTAGTTAATGATGTTATAAATTATTTAGGAGGATATATGATAGATCAAGAGAGATATAATGAATTAAAGGATCAAATGGTATGGATAAAATTTTGTTATATAGAGCCTAGCGTTAGACAAGCTAGATATAGAGAAACAAGTAGAGTTGAAATTGGACCAATTTTAGTAAAATTAAGTGATGCAATTACTATGATTGAAAAACCAGAAGAATGGGAAGTATATAATCCAGAATTAGGGGTTGATAGTAGATGTTATAGACATAAATTTGCTACACCTGGATATCCAACTGTAGATAGAATACAGAAAGGTATAATAAGAGAATTAAAAGGAATGGGACATGACATATATCAACGAAATGCTATATCTTATGATGTTGCTCATATTAAACCATCTGGAGAACCAGAGATTGAGGTAACTGCACCTTTGATAGAAACATGGCTTGGAGGATATGAACATGAAACGAAGGAATTTGGATTATATACAGGAAAAACATATTCTCAACAACAAATTGATGATGCACATGCAGATGTTAAAAAGGCACGTGAAATGTTAGAAAAAAGAGAAATAGTGTCTCCTGAAGCAAAGTCATCTTTTGAACAAGGTAATTTTGATGAAATTGTAGAAGCACTTGGAGTTGAAGAAGGCGAATTAGTATGGCGAAGATGCTCAGCTCAAAGATATATAGGGGGAGAGTGGAATACAGAAGATTTAGGAATAGCAAAAGTAGTTAGAACAGATAGAGATGGTTTTGAACTAGAATATCCATTTGGATTTCCTAATTTTTCTGCTGATCAAAAAGAATTACAAACAGCAATAGAATCATTAGGAACAGCAACTTTGGAACATCATGGAAGAAGTGGCTTTGAATCTAGAAATAGCTATACGGTAAAACCATCTGAGAAAACTACAGAATATGATATTAAAGTTGTAGATGTAATTTGGCCTGCATATAAAGGTAGAAGATATATGACAGAACGTAAGAATATTCAAATAGTAGATTATTGTCAAGAAGATGTTGAAAGAGCGTATGAAATGTTTGCACAGGCAAAAGATTTAATAAGGTCTCAAAGATTAGAAAGATTTATGAGTAAATTTAGAGAAAGAAGTTTAGATGGTGTTTTTTCAATTGTTTCTGAAGGTGGATATGAAGAAAAAGTTGAAATTCCAGAAGGAAGATTTTTAGAGTGTTTTAGAATGAGAACGGCAAATACACAAGATTATAGGCAAAATAGAACTCATACTGATGATGTAGGATACATTGATATTGAAAAAGCCAAAAGTTTAGCAAGAAATGGAAAACTACATATAAATTTACCAGAAGAATATATGGGCAAAATGATAGGAGCTAAAGGAAGTAATATACAAAGGCTTCAAGAAGTATTAGGACAAATAATGGGTGATGAAAGTGCATTAAGAATAATATTACATGCTAAAACAAAAGAAGAAGTTGAAATTAGATTGGCACAAATACAAAAAGCAATAGATGAGCAAAAAGTTCAAACACATGATTAAAATGGAGGAAATAAAATGATATCAAAGGAGAAAGCATTATATCAAGTAAAGTTAATTTTAGATTATTTACCAGAGGATGAATATAGATTAATTCCTGAAGAAACAATAGAATATATCGAGAATAATTTTGAATATGATGAAAATTTTTCAATAGATCCTAAAATTCCTCTTGAAAAGCAAAAAATTGATGACAAAGCATATGAAATTCTAGACAAGATTGTTAAAGCAACTGAAACAAGAAAAAGAGAAAATAGGCTACAAGATAGTGAAAAAATTAATGCATATATACAAGAAGTTAAAGAATCTAATCAAAATTATAATGCAAGAATTGAAAATATTAGACTTAAAAATTTAGTTGAAATGTTAAGGAATGATAATAGTAAAATTTCAAAAGCAAAAGATTTGCTTACTGATTATAAATATGCATTAAAGCAAAAAGAAGAAGAGTTAGTAAAATTAAAAAAGAATAATAAAGATTTATATAATTGCATTCAAGGATTACCAAAGATTATAAAAAAATTATTTATTAAAGATTTTAATATAAAATTACTAAATAGTTAGTAGAATTGATGGAAGTTATGAATATTATTGATATAAAAAATAATGAAATAACTCCGAAAACTGTTGTTAAGTTTATTGAAGATTATGAGTCTACACATAGCGAAGAAGTATGGAATAATGAGGTAGAAAAGATATATTCAACAGGTGGAGAAACTCTATATCAATTTAGAGGAAAATATTATAAAAGATAATATTCCTATGGAGTATTTTATAAAAACAGAAAATGATATATATATAAAGAACTGATTGATGAATTGGAAAATCTTGAACCAGCTATGAGAATAGAACTGTTGACAGGAAATATTATATTTGAAAAATATAATACACTAGATAAATTAATAAAACGAGCAGAGGAAATAAATTTAATGCCATATAAACTATTAAGCAATATTGAAATAGAAGGAATAACAATTACATTAAGAAATCAATTAAACGAGATTAATAGAAAAAACAAATTTGAAGAAAAAGATTTATATTTTTGTTATTATAATTATTTGTATGAATTAATAAAGGCTTATTGTGATTATGAAAAAGTACCAATTATAAAGTGTAAATTTTATAAAACATATACTAATGAAAATTATAGAATAAAAAATATGTATTTAGATATTAAAGATGAATATGTTAAAAGTGAGTTTATTTAATTAGTAATTTTGATGTTAATAGATTAAATGATTTAACAATTTACATATTAAATAAAATAGAAAGGACGGATTTAAAAATGAAAAACAGATTATGGGTTACACCAAACAATGATTTAGAAGCAAAAACTATAGTTGAAATGCTTCAAAGAGGAGGAGAAGATTTTTTGGTTACAGGACAAGCTTGGGGAGCATCTTGGGAGAAACTAGAAGAAGAACTAAAAGCAAAAATTGAAGAGGCAAAAAGAGAACAAAAGACAGTATATGGGGTTGAATTACAAGGAGATTCAAATGGAGCAATAAATATAGATCATCATACATATGGAGAGGATGATAGAAGTAATCCAAAATCTTCAATAGAGCAAGTTGCAGAAATTTTAGGAGTAGAATTAACATTAGATGAGCAATTCGTTTCTGCAAATGATAAAGGTTATATTCCTGCTATGGAAAAATTAGGAGCAGAACTTGGACTAAGTGCAGAAGATTTACAAGAAATTATATCAAACATAAGAATGAGGGATAGAGAAATGCAAGGAGTTACTCCTGAACAAGAAGCACAAGCACAAGAGGCAGTGGAAAAGTTAGGAGAACTTGCAGAGAAAAGAGAATATATACAATTAGATTTACCACATTCTAAGACATCAACTGTTACAGATAGATTATATGGAAAATATGATAATTTACTAATAACAAGTGGAGATGGAGAAACAAACTTTTATGGAATAACTGAAATAATTCAAATGCTAAATGAAA
>HF991971.1:7838-15111 GCA_000433135.1 Clostridium sp. CAG:921 | reverse complement strand
AATTCAAATGCTAAATGAAAGATTCCCAGGTGGATGGTCTGGAGGACAACTAGATCAAGGAAGTGGTTTCTGGGGAGGTTATGCAGACCAAAGCGCAATAAAAGCAGCAGTTCAAGCAGCATTACAGAAATCAATAGATTCTAAAGATAATAGAGAAGAAATATAATAAAATTTATATTTCTAGTATTAAGATAATCTCAATTATTGTATTGAGATTATTATTTTTTATATATTACTTGAAATTATTAAAATCAAATGATATAATACTTAACATAAATGTATATACTTTTAATGGAGGATTATATGAGAAAAAATGTGGTAATTGTTGTAGTAGTTTTGTTGTATTGTACGTGGATTTTTAATAGTGTATATGCAAGCACAATTTGTATTGTGGATTATAACAATAATATTAATATAAGTAAAGCTAGTAGTTTTATTGATGCAACTAATATGTTAACTCACAGTTTAGGCCTTGATGATGGCTCACTAGCATCATTTATAATTACAAGAGTAATATGGCTTATAGCAATATTTGTATTTTCAATTTTATCAGTTATAGTGTTTAGAGGAATCATAACATTTGTATATAATGTTTTTATTGGTACTTCAAATTATTTTAAAAGTCTAAAAAAGAGTAAAGAAATAAACAAGATATTAATAGGAATTAACAGATAATTGTATTTTTTATTAGAAACTAGTTTTATCAATGTTTTAACTACTGAATTTATATAATTTATAGAGGTATATTATTATTTGCTTTACATCTTGCTTTATTGGTGATATAATACATGTTATCGAAAAGATAATGTATAATTTTTAAATTTAAAAAGGAGGATGTAAGCATGAGTGATAATTTGCTTAGGTTTAGGGAAAATGATATAATTCCTTTTTCATTTTGGCGGCTTGAGTACGGTGAGTCGTATGCTTATGTTAAGGCATATGATGTCAAAAAAGAAGGCTTCTTACCAGAAGGTATAAGCAGTCACTTTAGAAAATATGTAGAGGAAGTAGTTGAAAGTGAAAAAATAGGAGCAATCATTGAAGAGTTTGACACAAGACTACTTATCTACAATAAAGATTTCTACGATTTTGTAGAGGCCACGGCACCAGTTTACGAGCTTTTGGAAAACGGACAATTTGTTTTAATAAGTGAGGAATATACTGGTAAAGTTCCTACTACAACTACAGTAAGAGAGGCAAGCAAACTGTACAATAATGTTATAAAGCCTAAAATTCATGATATGATTCAGCGTCAGAAAATGGAAGCTTTTGATGTAAACTTTAAAGAGGCTTCCTTAGATGGAAAATCTGCTGTGATGTATGGCTTTTCTGCACAAGCTTTAGTTGAAATTGACAGTAGTAAGTATCACGTTAGCTTTATTGAAAAAGATGAACTTGGTGATTTTACGATATTAGTAACTAGAAAAGAAAATTAATAGCTAAGTAGGTAGGTGTTTAGTTTCACTTACCTACTTTTGGTAAAAAGGAGAATTATGGAAAGAAATAGTAGTTGTGTCTTAACTAATATGTGTATGGTGGAAGATGAAATAGGCAGGGTTTTGGTACAGCAAAGAGTTGATAAAAATTGGAGTGGTATAGCATTTCCAGGTGGACATGTTGAGCCTGGAGAATCGCTTACAGAAAGTGTTATCCGTGAGGTTAAAGAAGAAACTGGTTTAACTATAAAAAACGTTAAGCTTTGTGGTGTTAAGGATTGGTGCTTTGAAAATAATTCAAAAAGATATATAGTTTTTCTTTATAAAACATCAGATTTTTGCGGTGAACTTATTCCAAAAAGCAATGAAGGAAAAAATTTTTGGGTATCAAAAGAAGAATTAGAAAATCTTAATACAGCATCAACTTTTATTGATACTTTGCAAATTTTTACAGATAGCAATACAAATGAACTTTTTTTTGATGATAAAAGTAACATTGTAATATTGTAATATTATTTTAGTATACATCAAACTAAAAAGCTAAATTTAAATAGTTATTACTTTTTAAATTTAGCTTTTTCTTTTTTCTTTTTTACTTTTGTTTCTATTTTATCATATTTTTTCATAGTTTCCTTTAATTCTTCAAAAGTCGATTCAAATTTCTTAAATTCAATTGTTGGAAAGGCACTTATAATTCGATTCTTTAAAGTACTTGTTTTGGTTATAAAATCATTTTTGATTTTTTCTAATTGTGCAGTAACATCAGAATTTTGAAGTTTTTCAGCTTGTTTTTGCTTGATTTGATCAGTCAAACTTTGTATATATTCAAGCTTAGCTTTAAAATTTAGTACGTTATTAAGTGAAAAAATAAAATCTATTATAAGCACTAAAAGTGAAATATAAAAAGTTGAAAATACTATTTCATATGGTAGCATTTTAACAAAACTTTCTACATATGGTTGAACAACATAAACTATAATTAGTGCAAGTATTGTAAATTCAAACGTATTTAAAAGGCAGATTCTTCCATTTAAATTAAAAGGCAAATGTGAGTAATCCCACCATTTAGCAGCAAACATTTTTTCCATTATATAGCTAGTTGAATATTCAACTAAAGTAATGACAAGCGCAGAAAGTATAAACAAAAATAATGGGGAACTTGAAAAAGGACTAAGTAGTAAAATTATAAGTAAACCACCAAAACCGTAAATTGGACAATATGGTCCATAAAAAAAGCCTCTATTTATCCACTTTCCTTGACATATTCTGCAATATATCATTTCTGTCATCCAGCCAAGTATGCTATATATGAAAAAATATATAAAATAAATATATATTTTTAACAAATAAATCACATCCAAAATTATTCTATCAAAATTTTTATATAATGTCAATAATAGTATACTAAGCAATACAATATGCTTAGTTATATAAATTTTAAAATTTTAAATAATAGATTTAATTATAGTTTAATTATGTACACTTTTTATAAAAATTATCACTATAAATTAGCTTAATATTAGACATTTTGTGATTTTTGTAGTAAAAAGAGTATAGTAAAGTAAAAGCTAGCTATTTCTGTGTTTGACAATGATAATCTTGTATAGTATAATATAGTATAATTTATGATTTTTGGAGGAGCTATGATTTATACAATTGAAAAGTATTTTTTGTTATTTATGGTATATTCAGTGTTTGGATATTTGCTTGAAGTTACATGTAAATTAATTTCAGATAAGAAATTTATAAATAGAGGATTTTTAATTGGTCCGTATTGTCCAATTTATGGAACAGGAGCTATTTTACTTACTTTTTTACTTGAACCATTTAAATTTAATGCTGCATTAGTTTTTTTCCTTGCAATACTTGTTTGTGGAATACTAGAATATGTTACAAGTTATGTTATGGAAAAGCTGTTTAAAGCAAGGTGGTGGGATTATAGCAAATATAAATTTAATATAAATGGAAGAGTATGTTTAAGGACAATAGTTCCATTTGGAATATTTGGAACTTTAGTTGTTTATTTTTCTAATCCCTTTATTTTAGGACTTATAGGAAAACTTAACAATTTATCACTTATGATATGTTTTTTAACTATAGCTGCTATGTATATTATTGATAACATAATTTCATTTAATGTAATTTTGAAATTTAAACACATAGCTACTGAAATAAAAGTAGATAGTACAGAAGAAATAACAGCAAAAGTAAAACAAGTAATTTATAATCAAAAACATAAATTACAAAAAAGATTGCTTGATGCCTTTCCAAATTTTATGCCTAGTGTGGAATTAATAAAAAAGAAAAAAGCAGAAATAAAGGCAAGAGCAAGTGAATTTAAAGGAAGTATAGAATCAAGAATTGATAAAATGGAAAATAATATTACTGAACAATTAGAAAAAATTAGTGATTCATTTATTGAAAATAAAAATAATTTAAAAAATAACTTAAAAAAAGAAGGAGGTGGGAATACAGATGTTAGAGATGATAAAAAAGTATAGTAGAAATTCCATATTAATTTCAGTTTTTATGATAATTTTTTCACTTTTTTTTATGATAAAGCCAATAGAATCATTTAATGTAATGATAATGATATTTGGAACTTTGATACTTATTGATGGTATTGCACATGTAATTTCATATTTTAAACTTCCAAAGGAATTTATTATATTTAATTTTGAATTTGTAGTAGGAATTTTACAATTTATATTTGGACTATTTTGTTTCATAAAACCAGATATAGTAGCAAGTATATTCCAGATTGTTATAGGTGTTTGGATTTTGATGAGTAGTGTAGTAAGATTTCAGCTTTCACTTGATTTAAAGAGAAGTGGAAATAATAATTACATGATGTTATTGATACTTTCATTAATTACTTTTGTACTTGCTTTGTTAATAATTGCAGATCCGTTATCTTCATTTGTAGCAATAACAACTCTGCTTGGAATAGTAATGTTTATATCTGAAATTATAAACATTATAGAATACGTAATTATACTTACAAAAATTAAATAATCAAATTAGATGCATAGATTACATTTAGTAGTTTATGCATTTTTTGTACCTTTTCTAAGGCGTATAATCATTAACTCAAAATATTTTAAAACATATAATATAACATGGAGGTGAACTATGAAAATATTGGTATATAATAATGATACGAATAAAATGGAAACATATAATAAAAATTTAAATGATCCTATGCCATATTCAAAAAATAGGTATCTTACAGTAAAAGAATTTAGAGGATCATCAAAATCAGATGTTCTTTGGACAGATAAAAGGGCAATAGAAGCTTTTAATAAGTTAAGAGATTTATATGGAAGCGCAATACCAGTTGGATATGCTTTTAAAAGAATTGGAGAAGGCGGTCATTCTGGGCAGAGTCAACACTATGCAGGGGTAGCTTTTGATGTGGGTCAAAGATTAACAAATACGCAAAGAAATAATTTAAGAAATTTAGCAATAAAAAGTAAATTATTTACATATGTAGAACCTGCATATTTAACTCCTACATGGGTACATATCGATAAAAGAGATACTAAACCTGCATGTGCAACTGGTGGGTATCCACTCGTAAAATATGGCAGAAGGGGAGTATATGTTGCGGTTTTACAAGATGCACTAAATACCTTAGGATATAATGCAGGAAATATTGATGGAATTTTTGGAAATAATACAAAAAATGCAGTACTTAAATATCAAAAAGCAAATGGTCTTTCTCAAGATGGAATAGTAGGATGTAATACTTGGAAGTCAATTACTACAAAAGTTGCAAATAGTAGGTATGATATTTAAAAAGATGATAAAGCACAAAAAAGCTATATAATAGTCAACTATTACATAGCAAATTATTATCATAAGATAAATAATCGAGATAACAGCATAATGATAAAACCCTTTTTTAAAAGGTGGGCATCTTATTACAACTATTAGGATTCTCTTTATATAGCAAAACTATAAAAGAAAGAGCATTCAACACAAGTTGTACCATTTCGATTCCCTTATCACGTGCTTGTAGATTTTCATATAGTCTGTTACCTCTCTATAAGTATTGTATCATTAAATTTTAATATTGTAAATATATTTTTCAAAAAAATTGTGAAAAATTTTTTCACATTTGATTTTTACATAAAATATAAATTGTATTAATATAAATGTAAAATTTGCAAAAGAAAAAATAAAATAAGTAAAAATTAAGAGAATAATCACACAATATTATAAAAAATTGTAATTAATAAATTCTTTACACAATGTTAAATATGATAATTTATGAAAATTGGAGTATTATGTTGATTTTTTTTGTATACTTATGGTAAAATTATCTATATATTGTTTTCAAAATAAAGAGGGGAATAGAAAGCTATGGCTATTGATACGATTTGTAATTCTAATCTTTTAAGTGAAGTTTTAGAAAAAAAATATTGCGAATTTTTGGAAAAGACTGATAAAAAAAGAGATGAATTAGAGCAAATGGTAAATTTGCAAAATTCTAAAAAAAATGAAATTATTGAAAAAATTTATGATGGAAGTGAATATTCGAAAAATAGAGAAAATTACCAACATATTATATTAAAAGTTCAAGAAATTATCGAACATAATTCAAATGCTATACTAGAACTAATAGAAGAATTAAAAGTGCTAAATATGGCTGTTATACGTTTAGTTGTAGATATGTCAAAAAATGATAAATATCAAACACAGGACTTATCTCAAACAGTGATATATATAAAAGATAAAGTTGATGAATTCGAAAAAAAGGAAAAGATCTTAAACAAAGTAATGAAAAAAGATGAAAAGTTAATACAGAACTATTTAAAAGATCCAAATTTGATAAAGGTAAATGAAGGTAATGCTAATTCATATAGTAATGAAATATCAAGTGAAAATGATTGCGAAAGTACAGAAATTAGTAAACAGAATGTGCAAAATGTGGATAAGATTCAAAGAAAAAGGCAAGGTAGTGCATATAACAATCAGGAAAATACGGAATATGCGGATGAAATAGTAGATAATAATGTATTATTAATTTCCGAAAAGGAAAAGAAGGTGTACTTACCATATACAGTTGATGAAATAGAAAAATATATGGAATTTTATCCTGGAAAATATCAAAGCTTAAAAGATATAATTGAAAAAGAATATATTTTGCCTTTAAATAGATTTACCAAAAATCAAAGTATGGCAAGATTTAAAGAAACTTATGATTTAGTTAGAAATAGAGAATTTGGCTCAATGGCTGATGCACTTAGATATGCTACTAAATTAATGTTTAGATATGACTTAAATCCTGCTATAATTGCTGCATGTAAGAAAATAACACAGTTACAATTTTATTTAGAGTGCATGGAAAGTAAAAAAATGGATCAATTTGATGTTTTTGAGATAAAATTTGATTTAAATTTACTTGGAAATGTGTAAAATTTATTTAATTTGTGTATAAAATGTGTAACTATGGTGTATTTTCGAGCCATTTATTGCATTTATTTTTTCCTTATTGTATAATATTAAGTAGTATAGTATATTGTAAGGAGGAAATTTTATGGAAGAAAATAATAATCCTATAAATCAAAATTCTGGAGTGAAGGTAAATTATTTAGCTAAAACATTTCTTTGGATGTTCTTAGGCCTATTTGCTACTGGATTTGTAGCTTATTTAACTTACTCTTCAGGGGCACTTATAAACATGGTGCAAAGTAATTCTTTTGCGGTATTGGCTCTTTTAGAACTTGTGGTTGTTTTTGTATTTTCTTTACTTTTTAGAAAACTTCCATCAAGTGTAGTTGCAATTTTATATTTTGCGTATGCGATACTTAATGGATTTACAATGTCAGTTA
>HF991971.1:6531-7770 GCA_000433135.1 Clostridium sp. CAG:921 | reverse complement strand
CTGCAGTTGTGTTTGGTGTTTTTGCATTTCTTGGATATAAAACTAGTTTTGATTTATCAAAAACGGGGAATATCTTAAATGGAGTATTATTTGCAGGTATACTTGTAAGTTTTATTAATCTTATTATTGGAAGTGATATTATTGCAATTGGAATAGACTGGTTAATGCTAATTTTGTTTTTTGGGATAACCGCTTGGGATATTCAAAAAATAAAGCGCCATCATGAAAATGGTGCATACGATGATGATAAAATTCATATTTATTGTGCAATGGAAATATATTTAGACTTTATAAATATATTTATTAGATTACTTTCTATATTTGGAAGGAGAAATAATTAAATAAAAAATGCTTTGAGGCTTTTCCTTAGAGCATTTTTTATACCTAGGAGGGAAAATGAAAAAATGTAATAAATTCGCACTAGTTACAGGTGCAACGTCTGGTATAGGAAATAGTATAGCAATATATTTAGATAAACTTGGGTATAATGTTTTAGCAGTAGCAAGAAATGTAGAAGGATTACAAAAATTAAAGAAACAATTAAAAAATAACACTGTAATATTGTCTTATGATTTGTCAAGTACGAAAAATGTAGAAGATTTATGTAAAAAATTAGATGAATATGATATAGAAGTATTTGTAAATAATGCTGGTGCAGGGGTATATGGATTATTTGGTGATACAAGTATATATGATGAGATAAATATTATAAACTTAAATGTGTTAAGTGTACATATATTAACTAAATATGCCTTAATAAAAATGTTTAAAGAAAATAAAGGGTATATACTAAATGTTGCATCAAGTAGTGTCTTTTCAAATTCTGGACCATTAATGAGTACATATTATGCTACAAAGTCATATGTATATATGCTTACAAAGTCTATACAAAGTGAATTATCAAAAGTCAGTAGAAATATTAGTATTTCAGTACTTTGTCCTGGTCCTGTAGATACAAATTTTAATAAAAAACTTGGAATAAAATTTGGAGTAAAACCAAAAGACAGTGGTTATGTTGCAATTTATGCTATAAATCAAATGTTTAAGAGAAAAAAAGTAATAGTTCCTGGAATGTCAAATAAACTATTGGCTATTTTTTCAAGATTTATACCAAATTTTTTAATGGATGAAGTAAATTATAACATTCAAAAAAATAAAAGAAAAAATTCTTAGGATAATTTCTAGATTTAGTAAATAAAATATGGTATAATTTTATCCAGTAGTTAGTATTATGTTATA
>HF991971.1:0-6462 GCA_000433135.1 Clostridium sp. CAG:921 | reverse complement strand
TAGTAAAAAATCAGAAAAACTTCTTTGAAAAAAACATTACCAAAAGTATAAATTATAGAAAAAGAACGTTAAAAAATTTAGAAATAGCTCTTAATACCTATCAAGATAGGCTTATGGAAGCTGTGAAAAAAGATTTTGGAAAATGTTATGAGGAAACATATATTAGTGAAATTTTAATGGTTAAGAAAGAAATTTCGTATATGCTAAAAAATTTAACTAAATTTTCAAGAATTAGTAAAGTAAAAACTGGAATTTTTACTTTTCCATCACAAGGATATATATTACCTGAACCTTATGGTGTTGTTCTTATTGCAACTCCTTGGAACTATCCAATTAACTTATCTTTAATTCCTCTTGTAGGAGCAATTGCTGCTGGAAATTGCTCTATAATTAGTTTTAGTGATAAGTTATCATATACATCAAGAGTGATAAAGCAAATGCTTTCAAATATATTTGAGGAAGAATATGTATATGTTTTGACAAATGCAAATGAGAATGATTTAGAAGAACTAATAAGTGAAAAGTTAGATTATATATTTTTTACTGGTAGTACAAATGCAGGAAAAAATATAATGAAGCTTGCAAGCTCTAATTTAACTCCAGTTACTCTGGAACTTGGAGGTAAAAATCCTGTTATATTAGGAAATATTCAAAATTTAGAATCTGTTGCACAAAGAATAGTTTGGGGAAAATTCTTAAATGCTGGTCAAACTTGTGTTGCACCAGATTATATGTTATTAACTAAAAAGCAAAAGGATGACCTAGTTCCATATATAAAAAAATATATAGAAAAGATGTATTATAAAAATGGTATTATTTCTAATAAATATACAAAAATTATAAATGAAGGTGCTTTTGACAGATTAAATGAAATATTAAAAGATGAAAAGATACTTATTGGTGGTCAAACAGATAGGCAAAATTTGATTATAGAACCAACAGTAGTTGAGGTCGATTCTTTAGAAAAATTAATAATGCAGGATGAAATATTTGGTCCAATTCTTGCAATAGTTGAGATAAATTCACTAAATGATGCAATTGGTTTTGTAAATTCTAGACCAAAACCACTTGCACTCTACTTATTTGCAGATGATAAAACATCAATTACTAAAGTGATAAATGAAACATCTTCTGGAAGTATTTGTATTAATGATACAATTATGCAACTTTCTGAGATAAATTTACCATTTGGTGGAGTTGGAAATAGCGGATTTGGTTCATATCATGGAAAAAAATCGTTTGAAACTTTTTCACATTATAAAAGTATACTAAAAAGGAATTTAAAATTTGAAATAAATTTAAGATATCCTCCATATAGCGATAAATTGTTAAGAAAGCTGAAACATTTATAGTAAAAAAACTATTAATTGGTGTTTATACACTTTTTAATAGTTTTTTTTACCTTATTTTTACTTTCTATACTTATATGTTTCATTTGTATAACATGAACTTTTCATAAACTGTTTATATAATAAACTGCGTATGGAGGAGTAAGTATGTATATATTAAAAAACGTTATTAAAAGTATAACTAGAAATAGGACTAGAAATATACTAATTTTAATAGTAATAGTTATAGTTATAATTTCAATATCTTGTTGTGTATCTTTATCAGTTAAAAATTCGGCAAATAAATTGATTGAAAGTTACAATAGTAGTAATGAAATTATAGGAAAACTAACTGTAAACAGGGAGAATTTAAGAAATGATGTAAAGTTTAAAAAAAGTGAAACTGATGATTCGTCGAGTAACATACTAGAAAATTTGTCAAAACTTACAATTGATGATATAAAAAATTATGGTGAGTCAATATATGTAAAGTCATATTATTATACTATTCAAACAGATATGAATTCTAGTAATATTCAAAAGGCTAGTTTGGATAATCAGCAAGAAAATCTAGAAAGTGATGATAAATTTAAACTTGATGATTTTAAAAATAGTAATACTGGAAAGTCAAGCACTGTAAAAGGTGATTTTTCAGTTATTGGATACAGTAGTTTATCAGCAATGAGTGAGTTTGAGGATGGAACGTATAAAATAGTAAAAGGTACTATCTTTGATGAGGAATCAAGTGGAAAGTGTGTAATTTCAGAAGAACTTGCTGAAGAAAATGATCTTGACATAGGAAGTAAGATTTTATTAGAAAATCCAAATAATGTGGAGGAGACATTTGAACTTGAAATATGTGGAATTTATAGTGATAGTACACAAAACTCAGAGTTTTCTATGTTTTCTAATTCAGCAAATAAAATTTTAACTATGTATAACACTGTAAATGATATTGTAGAGTCTTCTTCTGATGACAATAAATTAAATTCACAAGTTGATGCAAGTTTTGTTTTAACCAGTAAAAATGCAATAAGTGGCTTTGAAGAAGAGCTTCAAGAGAAAGGACTAAGTTCATATTACACATTGACAACTAATACTGAAGATGTTGAAAATAGTCTTAAGCCAATACAAAATTTATCAAATTATGCTAGTATATTTTTATTAATAGTACTAATTGTAGGCGGAGTAATACTACTTATAATAAACATGATAAACATACGTGAAAGAAAGTATGAAATTGGAGTTTTGCGTTCAATAGGAATGAAAAAAGGTCTAGTATCAATTCAGTTTATACTTGAAACTTTTATTGTCACTCTAGTAGCTGTATTAATTGGTACAATTATAGGGTCTATTATAACAGTACCAGTAGCTAACAAAATGCTAGAAAGCGAGATAAGTTCTCTTTTACAAGAAAGACAAAATATAAATCAAAATTTTGGAATGGACTCTAAGATGCAAAAGGGTATGGAACTAGGTGCTGACATAAGGGACACTTACAAAAATGGTAATTATATTACAAAGCTAAATGCTGTTATAGATTTTAATGTTGTACTAAAATTAATTCTTATATCAATATTGTTAACGTTTATAAGTAGTGTAATTTCAACAATTACAATTTTAAGATATTCACCGTTAAAAATACTTAGCAGTAGAAGTTAGGAGGGAAAAAATGAGTATTTTTGAATTAAAAGACGTTTGTTATAGCTATGATAATTCAACTAAGGTTTTAGAAAACATAAATTATAGATTTGAAAAGGGATATGTATATGCTATTGTAGGAAAATCTGGAAGTGGAAAGACAACATTACTTTCACTTATGTCAGCACTTGATGTTCCAACTTCTGGGGAAATTTTATATAATGGTATTGACATATCAAGTATTGACGAAAGTAAATATAGATCTAACAATGTGGGGGTTGTGTTTCAGAGTTTTAATTTACTTTTGAATCTTAGTGCAATTGAGAATGTAATACTATCAATGGATATTTCGAATATTCAAATTAATGATAAAGCAAAGAAAAACGAAGCGTTAGCTTTGTTAGAAGATGTTGGATTAAATGAACAAAAAGCAAACAGAAGAGTACTTAAACTATCTGGTGGTGAACAACAACGTGTTGCAATAGCGCGCGCTTTATCGTATAATCCAAATGTTATTTTGGCTGATGAACCTACTGGAAATTTAGATCCATATAATGAAGAGCAAATAATGCAAATATTTAAAGAATTAGCACACAATAAAGAAAAATGTGTTATAATCGTTACACATTCTGATAAAGTAGCAAAAAATGCGGATTTTGTATATAATTTAGAATTAAAGAGGCTTGGCTAAATTCCAAGCCTCTTATTTACCAAAATTTCTAATATTTGAACTGCGTTTGTAGCTGCTCCTTTTCGTATGTTGTCACTAACACACCATAGGTTAATGCCATTTTTTACGCTATAATCTCGCCTAATTCTTCCGACAAATATTTCATCTTTTCCATCAACAAACGTAGGAATAGGATATATATTATTACTTATATCATCTAATACAATTACACCATCTTGTAAGTTTAAAATTTGCTTTAAATTTGTGATTTCAAATTCGTTTTCAAATTCGATATTTATACTTTCACTATGGCAATTTTTGACTGGTACTCTTACGCAAGTAGCTGTTATATCTAAATTTGGAAGCTCTAGGATTTTTTTGGTTTCTAAGACCATTTTCATTTCTTCTTTTGTATAGCCATTTTCAGTAAATACATCTATTTTTGGAATACAATTGTTGTATATTGGATAGTCAAATTTAGCAGCTTTTATACCTTTTGATGTGTTTTCTAAGTCTTTAATTCCAAGAATTCCAGCCCCAGACACCGCTTGATAAGTTGAGTATATAACTCTTTTTAGTTTGTAATTATCATTTAATGGTTTTAGTATTGTAACAGCTTGAATTGTTGAACAATTTGGATTAGAAATTATACCATTATTTTTAAAAATATTTTCTTTGTTGACTTCTGGGACTACCAAAGGTACATCAGGGATCATTCTAAAAGCACTGCTGTTATCTATTACTACGGTGCCAGATTTTGCTGCTAGTTTGCAATATTTTTCACTTACCATAGAACCAGCAGAAAATAATGCATAGTCAAATTTTTCATTTTCAAATGAGTCTTCTTTTAACTCATTTATTGTATATTCCTTATTCATAAAAATTGTAGTTTTCCCAGCAGATTTTTGCGAAGCAAATAAAACATATTCATCAATTTTCAACTTCTTTTCTTCTAATACTCTTAAAAACATAGAGCCTACCAAACCAGTAGCTCCAACTATAGCACATTTTAACAAATTAAACACCTCACTACTAAAAGCATATGCTAGTAATAAGGTGTTTATGTTATTTTATTTTCATAATATTTGCTTTGAAGCAATATCGTTTTAGAGTTTAAATAAAATAAAGGAGATTTTTCTTTAAATTTAAAGGAATACTTATATGCAAACAACAATTGCTTATATATTTTGAATTGTTTATTTATACTATTCTTTCCATATTTTGAATCTCCAATTATAGGGTGAGATATTTCTTTTAATTGAGCTCTTATTTGATGTGTTTTACCTGTATGAATCGATACATCAAGTATAGCATAGTCTCTAATTTCATTTTTATATATTACAAAATATTCAGTAATAATTTTTTGTGAATCTTTAACTAGACTATCATACACTTTTGAATAGCCACTTTTGCTGTCTTTTTTTAAATATTTTTCTAAAGTCTCATGTTCAGATTTAAAATTGCAATCATATACATAAGCTATATAATTTTTGACTATTGCTCCAACCTTAAATCCAAATAGTAGTTCATTGTATGCAACTTCATTTAACGAAAAAAGAACAATACCAGAAGTATTTCTATCAAGTCTATGACATATCTTAGCACTCGGAAAATCTTTCTTTACTAAATCTTCCAGTGTTGGTTCATCTATATTTGTATTATCTTCTTCATCGTAGTATTCATTGTTTGAAAGTAATCCCTGTGGTTTATATACGGCTAAAATGTTATCATCTTTGTAAACATATTCCAGTTGCTTTGGCAAGTTAAAAAGATATAAATCGCTTATATAAATATTTAATACATCTCCGCTCTTTAGTATCATATCTTTCGACACTCTCTTCCCATTTACCTTTATGTCCTTATTTCTAATAGCTTTAAAAAGAACGTTTCTAGATAAACTAGGAAAACTATTTAAAACGAAAGAAGACAAACACACACATGCTTTCTTATCATCCTTAATATTAAAAAATTCACAAACTCTCATATTAAAATTATACCATCGCCAAACTAAAAAATCAACACCAAAATAAGAACAAACCAAAAAAGAACAAATTCAAAAATCCTCCCACCTCCTCCCTCTATTAATCCCCAAATAGAAGATACCCACGATAGTAAGCCACAAGAAAGTAATGATAATAATAATTGTGCAACAGCTTTTCCAGTATATCCTAAATAGAAATTATGAACACCTAAACCTCCTAAAAATATACCAAACAATCCAGCTGCAAGCTTTGACTTTGCATTCAAATTAGTGTTATTTGCATAAGTATTTCCTTGTGTTCTAACCTCACTAACAACTTCAAAATGTTCAGGCCCACTATTTGAAGTCACATTAGCCTTAGCAACGCATTCATCACATAAATCATTTTCATTATTTTCAATCATCTTTCCACACTCTCTACAATACATAAAACTCACACCCCACTACACACAAATTATACCATCCAAAAACTCAAAAAGCAACTATACATTACAAAAAACTCCCCCACCTCCCGAGTTAGTTTTGTAAAAAAAGATAAAAAGTATTAATTGGTAAAAAAGTTGAATATAAAATTGATATTTTTGTGTATTTATTTTTTTGTCAGAAGTTATTATTTAGATTAAGTAGAATTTTGAAATTGTAAAAAGCGTATCAATGTGATATTTACAAGTCGTTTTGAAATAATTAATATAAATTAAAAAATTAATTCATTATGTATAGTACAATATAAACAAAGGTTAACTTTTCATTTTTAACTATGCATGATCTGAGCAGTAACGTCAAGAATATTGATTTTTAGTCATTTTATATTTTTCACTTGATTTTTATTTTTTTCTAGTGTA
>HF991970.1:10588-20563 GCA_000433135.1 Clostridium sp. CAG:921 | reverse complement strand
AACTCTGGTGGCTATGGTGCCGTTTTTCTGCTTATTGAGTACATGTTCATGTCTTTTGTGTATAGTCCTTTGACTGCATTTTTTAGCATGTTAGCTCCGGATTGTGCTGTATATTATTCCATTTGAGCCGAAGGCTAGGTTACAGAAACAATTGGGCATTCCTGGTATTTCATCTATGATGGGGAGTGAATCTTTGGTAGTTACGTATGTAGATGAATAAGCAAATTCTACTTTTATATCTGAAATATTGTTTAACATTTTTCCAAGGGCGGTATTTAATTTTCTATATTTTTCACTAGCAAAATTTTCAAAATATTTTTCGTCTGCAAATTTTGTTGTAAATTTAGAATTTTGACCACTGAGAATTATCCTTCCATCATTATCAAATCTTAGATAGTAATATGGTTCAATACAATCTCTTGCAGTAAAATTAAAATTTTCGTTTCTAAGTGAATTGGTGACAATTGTAAAATTTTTGTATATTTCTAAATCAGGTATTTCTAAATATTTTAATGTATCTATTCCAGAAGTAAAAATCACACTATCAGATATAATTTTAAATCCATTTTTAGTAATACATTCAACATTGTCATAATTTGGGTTAACTTCGACTATCTCAGTATTTTCATATACATGAACATTTTCTAAATGATTTAAATTTTCAAATAGTCCTTGGGCAAACATGTATGGATTAATCGTAGCACTGGCATTTTGAGTGATTATTCCACTAGTCATGTTAAGTATTTTATGTGAGTCTAGTAAATCAGCCTTAAATCCTGCTTCGTTTCTAATTTTACATTCTCGTGCCATATTAGATTTTTGCATAAATTTATTTGTAAAATATATAGCATCTTGCCTCTTAAATTCCGCTATATCATCAAATTCATTATTGATTTTTTCTATTAAATCAATAGCTTCAAGACTTAATTTATATGTCCTATTTGCACATTTTTTTCCAGATGTTTTTTCTAGCTTTTGCATGTCCGCATCAGATTGGTATTCTAGTATTGCATTTGTTTTTATTGTAGAGCCATATCCTATTATATTTTTTTCCACTATTGCAACGTTTATTCCCTCTTTAGCTATAAAATAGGCTGTTAATGCACCTGTTATTCCGCCTCCAATTATTAAAACCTCCGGACTAATGTCATCTGCTAAATATGGATATATTTTTTTAATTTTTGATTTTTTCTTCCAATATATTTCCTCCAAAAATTTCACCTCTTTTACTTTTATAATTTCCATTTCTATACAATTTATACCAAAACAGAATAAAACTATTAAATTTGCACAACATAATAAAAAAGAGGTGATTTTTATGGACTTTTCAAAGAAAAAACTTTTAGTCATTTCAATTACTGTTGTAATGATGATACTATTTTCAAAAATATTTGGTTATACTTTAAATACTTTTACACCAAAAGATGGAACTTCATCTGAAACAATAAATTTTAGAAAAGCGGCTAATCTTAACTCTAGCTCTATAGTAAAAACAATTCCTAAAAATACTGCTTTTAAGGTGCTAGGAGATATAGATAATTTTTACATCGTTTTACTGAAAAACAATCAAATTGGTTTAACTTCAAAAGATTACACTACTATAAGTAGTGATGCGAACGTGAGTTCTTATGAACAAATCGAACATTTTTTTGGAACTATAGCTGAAAATAGTGTAAATTTAAGAGGTGGTCCTGGTACTAATTTTAAAATATATAAAAAACTAAAAAAAGGTGATAAATTAGAAGTAATTGGAAAAATAGACAATTGGTATATAGTTGTAACATCAGATAATTATATCGGAATGATAAGAGAAGACTTAATATTAACAAATTCAAACAATAACAGTGATAGCTCAGATCTTCCAAACACTGCAGAAACAGTTCTTTCCTTAATAAATAATGCTAGAGCAGAAAATGGAATGGCTCCTTTATCGACACTAGAACTTTTAGATAGTACTGCTAAAGCAAAAGCAAAAGACATGGTTACAAATGACTATTTTTCACACAATTCGCCAACATATGGTTCACCTTTTAATATGATGAAAAATGCTGGAATAACTTTTAAAACAGCTGGTGAAAATATTGCTGGAAATTCAAGTGTTGAAAAAGCTGTAAATTCATGGTTACTATCTGATACTCACAAAGCAAATATTTTATCTAATGCATACAATTTTGTTGGCATAGGTGTAGAAAAAAGTGATACCTATGGTTATGTTATAGTTGTAATGTTCATTGGTAAATGAACTTAGGGGACAATTATCTCGTCCCCTATTTTATTTTTTCAAGAAACATTTTTGCACTGTTATATCCTTGATTTACAATATAATCAATCATATTAAAATCTAAAAGTCCAGTGTTTCCTATATTTGGCGATATCAAATAATTGGCTTCATTTATTTCTTTTTTACTTATTTCCTTTCCCATTATATCTATACATCTTATCCCAATTCTAAAAATTTCTAAATTTTTTATTTTTTCAAAATCTTTTTCAAAAGAAACTGCAATTACTATGTCACATCCTGCCTTTTTTAAAATAGTTACTGGTACATTCATTCTTAAACCACCATCAACCAATATCTTGTTATTATATATAACTGGATCAAATATTCCAGGAAAAGAGCAACTTGCTCTTACGATTTTTGAAATATTTCCATAGTTTATCCATTCCTCTTCATAGCATTCAACTTCATCTATATTTGAAAAATAACATATCTTTCCATAATCTAATTCTACACATGGTATTATAATTGGCATTTTTATATCTTTAATACTTGTTATATTTTTATACTTTAAATTCATTTTTATTACGCTTTCAAGGTTTATACCACTTGCAATAGATGCAAAATTACTTCTATTTCCAAAGCTTTTTGTAAACATTTTTATTAAAACTTTTGAATCTAAATTTATAATTTGATTAGAATAAATTTTAAATAATTTTAATATTTGATAAGGAGTATATCCAGATGCATAAAGTGTTGCTACTATACTTCCACTACTTGTTCCAGAAATTGCAAATATATCAACGCCAGCCTCTTTAAGTGCTTGTAATACTCCAATATGCGAAGCTCCCTTGGCTCCCCCTCCGCTTAATGCTAATCCCACTTTTTTGTTTTCAAACATAATACCACCTACAAATAATTATTTTATTATATGAAATTTAATAACTTTAGTTACATTATTTTATTTATTTCATTAAATATAATGTAGGAGAGTGTTAAAGATTGATACAATTAATATATGCTATAATTTATAGTTTTTCTGCTAATCTAGATAACGTGATCATAGGATTAACATATGGATTAAAAAATGCAAAAATCCCTTCAAAAATTAACTTATTGATTGGTATATCAACTTGCATCATAACATTTTTGTCGATGTTAATTGGCAAACTGTTAAATTTAATCATATCTGAAACTTTTGCAAACATAATAGGTTCTTTTACCCTTATATGTTTGGGATTAAATTCATTAATAAATGAACTAAAACATAAAAAAGCTGTAAAATTTGAAGATGAAACACCAAATATAATCGATAGAAAAGACATTATAAAAATAATTGTAGCATTGTCTGTTAACAACATTGCTACTGGTATTGCTGCTAGCATTTCTGGTATAAATATACTATTTGCTACAATGTTTACGTTTATTTTTAGCTTAATATTTATTTTTATTGGAAATTTAATTGGAATAAAATCAAAATCAAATAACTTTATAAGTAAATATTCAAATGTAATTTCTGCAATTTTAATTATCGTCATAGGAATACTTGAGCTTTAACAAGAGGCATACTACAATATAAAAGTAGTATGCCCCTTTTTCTTTATATTATTGTGCACTTTGTGTTAATACTGGAATTATTTGTTTCTTTCTTGAAACTACTCCCTCTAGAAGTGCAGTATTGTTGTTTAATTTCACATTATACGCTTTCTCAACTATACTTGCCATTTCTCCAATAGCAATTACTTGAGAATTACTGTTTATTATATCTGTTATAGCAAAGAAAAATAATCCTAAATTCTTTTCAGAAATTACTTTTTTTATCGCTACCTCTAATTTATCTTTCTTAAGCATTACATCATTGATGTCTACAACATTTATTTGAGCAACTACCACATTCTTATTTGCTATTTCAAATTCCTTAGCATCTAAGCCTATAAGTTCTTCTTCAGAAAAATCAGATAAATCAGTTCCTGCTTTTAGCATTTCCATACCATACTTTTCAATATCAAGTTTAGCTATTTCATTTAACTTTTGTGCTACTTCTTTATCTTGATTAGTACATGTTGGAGATTTAAAAAGAAGTGTATCTGATATTATTGCTGATAACATTAAAATTGCCATATTTTTTTCAATTTCTATGTTATTTTGATTATATAATTTATACAGTATTGTAGCCGTACATCCAACTGGTTCAGCATGATAGAACAAAGGATATCCTGTTTTAAAATCAATACTATGATGATCTACAACTTTTAATATATTTGCCTCATTTATTCCATCGGCACTTTGCTTAGATTCATTGTGATCAACTAAAATTACATTTTGTCCTTTTTCAACTTTTTCTATTAATTTAGGTTCTTCCATTCCTAAATAGTCAAAAACAAATTTTGTTTCTTTATTAAGATTACCTAACCTACAAGCTATTGCATCATTTCCTAGCATTTTTTCTAAATTTGCCATAACAACAGATGAGGTTATAGTATCTGTATCTGGGCTTTTATGCCCAAAAACTAATACATTATTCATAAAAAATTCCATTCCTTTCTTCAATTAAAATTTTATTTTTTCTTCTTGTTTAGTAATAATTCTATATATGTTTGATCTGTGCTTAAACATTATAATAGCTGAAGATATCAAAACCGGCAATAAATACTCATGTCCTTTAACAAGCGATATAATAACATATAAAATAAGCCCTGATAAAGTAGCTTTAGCTGGAGTTTTTGTATACAAGAAAATTAAAAGTGAAGCTACAATACAGATTATGGCATTTTGTGGTTCAAGTATAAAAATTACGGTCACACCTACAATTACTCCTTTTCCACCTTTAAAATGATAATAGACTGGAAATACATGACCTATAACTGTTGCAAGTATAAATACTACTTTAAATGTAACTTCATCTTGACTATGTGAAAATATCTTAGCAATCCATGCGCAAATATAATATGCAGCAAAGACTTTTAACACATCAAATATTACAACAACAAGTCCTAAAGGCTTTCCAAGCACTCTCATTGCATTAGCACTTCCTGCATTTCCACTTCCAAGTTTTCTTATATCTTCACCTGTTTTTAATTTACATATAATAATTGCTGGATTTATACTACATATAAGATACATTATTAGAAAAATAGCTATAGTATAAAGGTCTAACATTGACATCACATCTCCTTTTTCTGGCCTTTTTCTCGTATAATCATATGTATTGGTGTTCCAACAAACCCAAATTTTTTTCTTAAATGATTTTCTAAGTATCTTACATAAGAAAAATGCATTAAAGGCTTAGAATTAACAAATACCACAAAAGTAGGTGGTCTTGTTGAAACCTGTGTCATATAGTAAATCTTTAATCTTCTTCCTTTATCTGAAGGTGGCTGAGTAATGGCTACTGCCTCTGATAGTGTATCATTTAGAAGCCCTGTAGGAACTCTTAAATCGTTTTGTCTATTTACTTCATTTATAACGTCAAATAAATTTTGTATTCTTTGCCCTGTTAATGCAGAAATAAATAGAATTGGTGCATAAGAAAGATAGGCTAATTTTTCATATACTTGCTTTTTATAATTTGACATAGTATTAGTTTCTTTTTCAATTAAATCCCATTTGTTTATTACTATAATAACTCCTTTTCCAGATTCATGAGCAAGACCTGCTATTTTTTCATCTTGCTCAGTAACTCCCTCAGTTGCATCTATTAACAAAATACATACAGTTGCTTTATCAATAGCAGCCTTAGCCTTTAAAACTGAATATCTTTCAAGTTCATCGTATACTTTATTTTTTCTTCTTATTCCTGCAGTATCTATAAATACATACTTTCCATGTTTATTTTCAAAGTAAGTATCTATTGCATCTCTTGTTGTTCCAGCAATATCTGATACAATTACTCTTTCCTCTCCTAAGATCTTATTTACTAGAGAAGATTTTCCTGCATTTGGCTTACCAATTATTGCAATTTTTACAGTTTCATCACCATAATCTTCTGATTCTATATTTTCAAATTTATAATAAATTTCATCAAGTAATTCTCCTATTCCAAGCCTTCCATTAGCTGAAATTGGAAGAGGTTCTCCAAGACCTAAATTATAGAACTCATAAAGTTCCATAGGAGGTGCTCCTATTTTATCACATTTATTACAAGCCAAAATAACAGGTTTATTAGTACGTCTAAGAATAGTGGCTACTTCCTCATCTGATGCAGTAACACCTGCCTTAACATCTGTTATAAATACTATAACGTCTGCTATATCCATTGCAAGTATTGCTTGCCTTCTCATTTGTTTTAAAATTATATCATCTGATTCTGGTTCGATACCTCCTGTATCTATTATTTGAAATGTTGTATCCCTCCATTTGCAATCAGCGTATATTCTATCTCTTGTAACACCAGGTATATCCTTTACTATAGATATTTTCTCACCTGCTAATACGTTAAACAAAGTTGATTTTCCAACATTAGGTCTACCAACTATTGCTACAACTTTTTTTGCCATACACGTCCCTCCTAACGCAATTTTGTCAACTAATTTTAACATTTTTAACTTAAAATGTCAAAATCTTTTATGTAATTTTTATTTTTTATTTACTTTCAAGTATATAATATTAGCTATCTCATATAAAACTAATGCTACTACATAGCAAATTGCAAAAACTATTAACACCACAGATATCGCATTAAGTGACGTTCCAATTGCAAATATATCTTTAGCACTAGTTATACTATTTTCTATAGTCTTATCATATAATACTGAATAGTTTAGTATTATAGCACTTGCACATAAAAAAATAACAGGAATTATAACTGTAAAAAACATAAACTTTTTCTTACTTTTTATACTAGCTACTTTATTCGAAAATTTATTAATTATAACTACAAGCATATACATAAAAAATAAGAGCATTGCAAGAAGTAGGATTAAAAAAATTACATTAACCCAAGCCAAACTATAAATATTTATTATACTGTTTAAAAACAAATATGAGCTATAACTTGCAATAATACTCACTGGCAAATAAATTAAAAATATGAAAATAGAAAATATTACTTTTTTTATCACACAACTCACCTATTATTCTTCAATTTAAATCTTAACTTTGTATTTTTATTAATACAATTTCTGCATTTCAAACAATTTGGATCATAATTGCACCCTAGATTTGAAACATCTATTATACTAGATATATAGTTTTCTAGTTTTTGCACAGTCGTCTCAGAAATGGCATGTTCAATATTACTTGCTTCTATTTCTGCCTTTTCGCTTTCTAGTTCAAGAACTTGAACAAAAAATGCTTTTAAAATATTATGCGTCCTAAGTATAGATTCTGCTTTTTTTATTCCTGATTCAGTAAGAAAAATCTTACCATACACTTCATATTCTAAAAGCTTATCCTCGCACAAAACCTTTATTGCCCTATTAACACTTGGTTTACTACATTCTAAAGCATTTGCAATGTCTGTTACTCTAATTGCGCCATTTTGTTTTTGTAAAATATACATTATTTTTAAATATTCTTCTAGCGTTGCACTCATCAAGATATCTCCTTTTTTCTTTTTTTATATTCTTCAACTTTTCTCCTTAACTCTTTTTTTACAAGTTCCTTATCGTTTTTTATATACTTACTATTTTCTAAAAAATCTTTATCTTTTTTTGTAAGCCTTGTAATTTCATTGTTAAATTTCCTACTAAAAAACCCAATAATAAAAGTGATCATCAAAGAAATAATACTATATATATGATTATCAGATGCTATTGCAAGTGTAATAGTAAGTACTGCAAAAATTACCGTTATATAATTAAAAACTTTTTGTTTTAACATTAATACTCCACCTTTTAATTAATTATATAACAAAATATAATTATTTTCAATCATTAATTTTTACATAAACACTATAATAAAGATATTTACTTGTATTTAGACTAAGTAAATATCTTTTTTAACAATGCTAAACAAGAATTCTTATATCTGGCAAATTTCTTTTATATTCATCATAATCTAATCCATATCCATAAACAAATACATCATCTATATCAAATGCTTTATAGTCTACTTCAAATTCTTTATTTGGAATTTTTTTATTTAATAAAACTCCTGTTTTTACTGATAATGGATTATCTTCATTTACTATCTCAACTACTTTTTTTAGAGTCTTACCAGTGTCACATATATCGTCTAATATTATAACGTGGCTATTTGAAAAATCAGGAATGTCTCCACTAATACTTAAATTTCCCTGTTTATTGTTTATATAGCTACTTGCACGAACAAACGCTAATTTATGATCAGACTTTATTTTCCTTGTTAAATCACTTACAAAATGAATGCATCCATTTAATAGTCCAACAATAATTACATCATTTCTTGTTAATTCTGGCAATGACATTATATATTCATCAATTTTTTTTGCCATCTTTTCTAGTGCCTTACTAATTTGTATTTCATTAAACAATACTTTTTCCATATTTTTTCATTTTCTCCTTTAAGATTCATTTTTTACACTTTTTAAGTATTCCTTTATTTCATCGTCTTCACAATTTTTGAAAAAATATTCATTGAATTTTTTACCTCTAATTGCTCCATTTAGTAATTCTTTATCAATATTTTTCAAAATAAATAACATATCAGTATGAGTAATTTTTTTGACTTCATCCAAAATTTTTTTATTTTTCTTCTCAGGGATTACTCTTTCTTTTGGATACCCATTTCCACTTGGATACAAAAATAAATTTTCAAAAATATACTTTAAATTAAGTTCTGCTCCCCATCCAAATCCCTTTGCAAAAGGTAGTGCAACAGCATTTCCATCATTTATCTGAGAAAACATATAGGCATCTGATGGATCAACAATATGTCCACAAAGAACGTTTGGAAAGCTATTTAATGCAAGCATTGCTCCTTCACCAGTACCACAGCCAGTTACAACGTAATCCACTACTTTTGTATTTAATAATATAGCAGCTAAAATTCCCACTTGAACATATGTAAGACTGCACTCATCCTCACCAGAATACATTCCAAAATTTATAACTTCATGTCCGTGTGGCTTAACGACTTGTTCTAAAGTATCACAAATTATCTTATTTTTATTTGCTTGTGAGTTTTCATTTATCAAAGCAATTTTCATATTATCACAATCCTTTCATAAAATGATTATATATTAATAATCCATTATTTTCAAGTAAAAAATTGATTTTAACTCTCAAATATATTATAATTAAGGTGGTGATAGAAATGAAAAAAATTACAAAAAATAGCAAAATTGACATTTCATTATATTTTATTTTAAGATTCTTAGTTATAGTTTGCATGATTCTACAAATTCTCAATAAAAACTGGAATAATGTATTTTTATGTGTTTTAACATTAATTTTATTTATGATTCCTATAATTGTAGACAAAAAATTAAACATTCATTTGCCCACACTATTAGAATCAATTATTTTACTTTTTATATTTTCTGCTGAAATTCTTGGTGAAATTCAAAATTTTTATGGTATATTTCCGCATTGGGATACAATGTTGCATACCTTAAATGGATTTTTATGTGCTGCTATTGGATTTTCACTAATTGACATACTAAATAGAGAGAAGAAGTTTCATATAAGCTTAAGTCCTGTTTTTGTTGCACTTGTTTCTTTTTGTTTTTCTATGACAATTGGAGTATTGTGGGAGTTTTTTGAATATAGTACTGATATAGTATTAAAATCAGATACTCAAAAAGATGAAATTGTTCATTACATCTCATCCGTTGAACT
>HF991970.1:10306-10560 GCA_000433135.1 Clostridium sp. CAG:921 | reverse complement strand
CTAAATGAAGAGGGAAAAAATGTACCTGTATTAATTGAAAACATTACAGATACCGTAATACATTATGAAAAAGGAGGTAAACCTCAAGAAGTAGTTATACATGGTGGTTATTTAGATATTGGCTTAAATGATACAATTAAAGATTTGATGGTTAATTTTTTAGGAGCAGTTGTATTTTCAATATTTGGTATGCTATATATTCAAAATCGTGACAATTACAGATTTGTAGAAAAATTTATTCCAACATCGAAAAT
>HF991970.1:3582-10254 GCA_000433135.1 Clostridium sp. CAG:921 | reverse complement strand
TAATTAAATATTAAGTGGCAAGTTAGATAATTAACCTGCCACTTTTATTTTACTCAAAAAATGCTGTTATAACAACTTTTTATAAAACTAACTCGATATGTTTAAAGAGATGGTCCATCATTATGTTCTGTTTTTTTATTGTTTAGCTTTTCAATTGCTTCAGCTTTGCGTCTTTCTTTTTCTTCTTCTTCAGCCATTATTCTTTCATATTCAACTTCTGTTTTTATGAAGTTTTCTAAATTTCTATCCATTTGACGTTCTCTCATTCTTAAATTAGAACAAAGACTTCCTACGATTTCCTCATACTTTTTTAGTTTCTCATCGTCTGCAATATCACCAGGCGTAGAATAATTTAATCTTCTAAAATCTATTTCATATAATGTTAAATAGTTTTTAAGAATTTCGTCATTTGGATATTTTTCTCTAAATGAATGTAAACTATCTAATATATTATTTGCAATTTGCTTTGAATTTTCTCCATACAAAAATCTATTTAATATTTCTTCACTTTTTTCAGTAACCGGCCTAATATCTTCCTTTGCAACTTCGCCATTTTTATATTTTCGCCAATCCCAAAATATTTCCATTAATTCAGGTTTTGTAATTATAGCATTTGCAGCATTTATAATCTTTGCACTTTCTAAACTTTCTATCTTAGGTACTTCCTCTTTTTTTCTTTCTCAACAACATTTTCCCTTTCTTTACTTTTTCCAACTCTTTTAAAAAAATCTGAAATTCTTCCCATATTATCTCTCCAAGCTTTAATAAATATTTTTTCGCCACAAAAAATTTTTTTGCCAATTTTCTGTCATTCAATTTTTTATAAAACTAACTCTTAAAATGGCTCATTAATTTTTTCTATATAATTTTCTACCATTTTTATTACATTTTCTTTGTTATAGTAATAAGAACTTGCTCGTATTCTTATGAAGTTCCAGCCACATCTTTCTAGTATTGTTTGCATTGTTAGTTGATCTGCAAATTCTTTTTGAGTGAAGTATTTGTCTCCATCACACTCTATTGCTATTTTTCTTCCATTTTTAGATTCATATACAAAGTCAACTTCATATTTTCCTATTTTAAAATTGTATTTTAATTCTATTCCATCTTCGAGCGCGGATGTATAAAAATCTCTTTCAAATTCTGTACTAAATTTTATATTTTCAACTTTTTTATTTATTTCTACATCACTATTATAATAGCTAATTAATTTATATCTATAGCATTCTGGACTAAGTTTTTCTAAAGGAACTGAATAAATTAAAATTGATTGTTCTTTTGCCCTTGATGCTGCTACATTAAAAGATCTTGCAAATTCTTTTTTGGTAAGAGCAATGTATCTTGCTTCTTCTCCTTCTTCATTTTTACATGCAATTATCATTGAAAGAATTATAACATCTCGTTCATCACCTTGAAAGTCGTAAGTTGTTCCAACTTTTAAATTAATATTTTTGATAAATTCAGATGAAAGATTCTTCCAAATACTATTATTTATTGCTTTTATTTGAGCATTACTGTTTTGAAGCACTATAATTCCTACAGTCTTCCCACTATAATCTTCGTTTGCTTCAAATTCTTTAAGAAGTTCTATAATTTTTTCTATTTCTTTTTCATTTATTAAATTAGTTCCAGCGTTTTTTATTACTGCATCTTCAATAAAATATGATTTTATTGGATTTTTAATTTTATTTTTATTGCTTCTTACTTTAAGACAATTTATTTGAGAAGAATAGAAATTAATATTTGAAAATTCTATTATTTCTGGTAAACATCTAAAATGTTCTTTTAATACAACCTTTTTACTTCCACATACATTTTGAGCTAGATCATATAAGCTTGTTTCCATATCAAAACCAACACCTAATCGTGTACTTTTTAAATATTTATTTTGTAGATCTTTTATGTCTTCTATTGGAATACCAACTGAAATAGGACTTATTTGTTTATCATCACCAACTATTACTAGTTTTTTGCTTCTCATAAGTGCAGTAATAGAAAGAATTGATGATTGTGAACTTTCATCCATTATTGCTATATCAAATTGTGGTATTTCACTAAATGGATATTGTTCAATTACTTTATCTACAGGCATTATCCAAATTGGAATTGCATTTTTTGCTGTTTGCATATTTTGTTGCATTTCTTTTCTTATAAGATTTGCACGCTTTCCTGTTCCTTTACCAAGTTTTGTTTTTAAGCTTAACCACTCTGAAAGTGATCTGCATATTGCATTATCCATGTTATTTATTTGATTATACCAGCTTTTTACTTCTATTAATTTTACTACTATTTCTTTTTCTTCTTGTTGATATCGTACCTTATTTGTTAACAATTCTGATAAATTTCCGTTTTTTCTTTCTTTTTCATTAAAAAACTTCTTTAACTTGTAATATGAAAAAATTACATTAAAGTTTTTAACAATTACATTTTCTTCTTCTTCACTAAACTTAGTTATAAATTCTTCTATAAACTGTGAATAATTATTAAATTCATTGCTGTAATTTTGCTTTAGTTCTTCTAACATATTAGATGCAACTATAAGTTTTTCCAATTCACTTTTTTGCTTTAAAAATTCTTCTATGTCCAAATTTGCTAAAGCATCTAAAATTGGTTCATATATAGCAGGACAATCTTTGACTTCACTTTTTATATCACTTATTTTTTGTAAGAATTCTTCTTTTAGTTTTAATCCTCCTATATATTTTTCCATTTCTTTAACATAGTTTAAAATCCCCTCATAGTTTTTCTCATTTATATAGGAACTTAAAATTTGATTTTGATCATCTATAATACTTAAAATAGCAGTTTCTGTGCTTTCTACATAATTTTTATAATTTATAAATGTATTTAATATATCAATTATTTCAGTTATACATCTAGAAAATTCTTTTTCATCTATTTTGTCTTTTAATCCATTTCCATCTAATATAGTTTCAATTGTCTTTTCTATCTTTTTAACTTGTAGGTCATAATTTATCCTATTTAATACATTTTTAACATTTTCCAGTTCTACGTTTTTCTCAACCAACATATTTTCATTTATTTTAATATTAGATATTAAGTCAAGTTCTTTTGACACTTGAACTTTTTCAAATATTGTAATTTTTCCATCATTTTGTAACTTTTCATATACTTTTTCAACAGCAGGCTTTAATACTTGAATTTTAGATTCATCATATTCTATTTCTTTATCGAGTAATTCTGTTTCTGTATTTTCAAAAAATTCTTTATTAGTATTTAAGGTTTCAATAAGTTTTTCTATATTTTTTAGTAATGGATAATAGTCATAATTTTTTAATATATAATTTTTATTACATATTTTTTCTATTTTTATCATATTTGTTAGTGTACTTTTTAAGCCTTCAATATCAATCTCTAATATTTTTTGTTTGTTTATTCCATCTAATGCTCCTTGAGTTAGCATTACATTATATTCATTTATTTTTTCGATATACTGTGAAAAGTCATTAGAATTCAATGTTTTACTCGAAACTACTTCATGTTTTTTTAATATATCATAATACTTTTTTAATTCTTCAATATTTTCCATTATTTTTATAAGTAAATCTTCTTTAAATGTTACTTCAAAATATGATTTTTGAATATTTTCATCATTTATAATGTCTAATGCTTTATTTACAGTAAGATATTTTGCTATATCACTTATAGTGCAACCAGGCAAATCAATATTTAATATTTCTCTTACTTCATTTTGAAGACTTCTTGTGTCATTTATAAGTATTTTTAATATTTCTTGTTCATTTTGTTGTTTTTTAGTTAAAATTTCATCATGCTTTATCTCCAAGTTATTAATTTCAACCAAATAATTTTCTAAATAGTCTTTATCTTTATATCTTTCAAGTACTGTTTGTATTGAGTCTAACATTTCATTATCACTTTTTGAATCATTTAATATGGCAATACTAAGCTTTCTTATTTTTTCTGGTAATTTTTCACGTATTACTTCTAAAGCTTTTGATTTTTCGCTTGTTATTAAAATCTTTTTTCCGTTTGCTACATAGTGTGAAATTAAATTTGCAATAGTATGTGATTTACCAGTTCCTGGTGGTCCTTGTACAAGAACTAGATTACTATTTTTTGCTTGATTTACCACTCTATATTGTTCTTCGTTAGTTTCAAGTGGGAATAGTACTTTGCTATAATCCTCATCTTTTGAGTTTAATAATTTATCTATATTATCTGATTCAGTTTCAAGCATTAAATCAATAAAATTGTTATTTATTTCAACATTATTTTCTAACTTTTCATCTATTGCATTTAAATCATCTAGCCAAATAGTTGGTTGCTTTTTTCTAACAATTATATTAGTAATTGGAAATATATAGCTTTTATTATTTTGTACTGCTATATTAGATTTAACTACTTCATAATCTAGTGTTATATCATTTAAGTACTCATCATATAACTCAAGAAAATTAATAGGTTCTTCGGCTAAATATGACTCGTTTACTTTTTCTTCTAACTCAAAAAGTGACTCTTTTGATTTTATTTTATATCCATCAATAATTGATAAGAAATTATATACAATTTTACATTTTTCCTCTCTATTTAACTTTAAATATATTATATTTTGATTAACATCTACTTGTATGTCAAGTGAAGCTTCAAACACATGTCTTCTTATAACGTCAGCGCCATCATCTTTTGTTGTACTATAAAAGAACACACCTTTAACAAGCATTATTTCTGTTTTTTCTTCAAATTCATTTATTCTTTTATTTAGCTCATACAAATATTCATATAAATCATTATATTTTTGTATAAGTTTATTTTTTTCTTTTATACTACTAAATAACTTACAAAAATCATTTATTTTTATTTGGATTTCATCTTCTATTTTAAAATTTTCATCAATTCCTTCTCTATATTTTATTTCGTTATCTACGCATACAATATATGGCATTAAAGCAGTTGGAATTTTTGGAAGCTCATAGTAATCTTTTATATATTTTATACTAAAATACTCATTTTTACCTGATAAGTCTGGTGTAAAATCATGTATTTGGGCTATATTAGAATAACTTTCTAAAAGATTTGCTGTATCTATTACTTTTTCATAATTTTTATAATCTTTTACTACTTTAGTTTTTAACTTATATATCTCCTGTATATATTTAAACAAATTTTTCCTACTTTCTTGCATATCTTATTCCTCCTACAAACATTGTATCACATACCCAAAATATAAACAAGAATAAAAAATAATTTTTAATTCTAAATATATATACTATAAAATTAAAGAAAATGTAAATTAACACTAATAATATAGTAGCTATATAAAAATAAAAAAAATAAGGAATAAATTCTATATTATATAGAATCCATCCCTTATTATTTAACTAGTGTAATGTGTGATATTAAACACCAACTTTTTCCTTATCTAAGATATTATACTTATTATTATTAGCATAAAAATATAATTTCTTTAAATCTTGATTTAGAGCAAAATGATATTCTATACCTCCACCAGTATTTTTTACATATTTACTAATTGTAGTTGATATAGCATCACTTGGATGGAATCTCTCACCATGTCCAAAATACATAGTCCATGTACTTGCCTTACTAGTAATATAACCACCATATAAATAAACATCACCATAAGCACTAGCATAAACTGCTATACCTCCATTAGTATTTTCTATCGTAGTTCCTGACTTTATAGTAATTTTTCCTCGAGCACCAGTATAATCCTTTTGAGTCGTAGCACCAACAGTAGCACCCATAATATCATTTGCACCACTGTATGGAGCAGCATTATTGATAGTTACATTAGACAGTTCAACAGTTCCATTTGTATAGTTATTTATACCTATACTTGAATATGCGTTAATTGTTCCACCACTTATAGTAACAGAACCTGAACTAGTATTAGCAACTGCTGCACTACTACCTTTCTGCCATACGGTTGCTCCAGCTTTTTTTACTTCAAGATTAATAGTACCGCCACTTATATTTAATGTTCCAGTGTCATTAACCACACCTGAACCTAAACCAAACATATCAAATTTACCATCACTTATGCTTAATGTGCCAGACCCAGCATTATATACTAAACTACCACTAGTATTTTCAAATTTGCCTACATATCCTCCTGTAATCTTACATTCAGAGGCACTACTAGACTTTACAAGGGAACTACTTCCTCCATTTCTTCCTTGAATTACACTTCCTGTTGTTATTTCAAAACTACCTGTTCCACTAGCAAATATAGCATTACCATTTATATTATTTTCTGTATTGTTTTCAAGTACTATATTTCCTCCAGTAAATTCAGCAGTTCCACTAGCTATATGAACCAGTGTTTCATTTGTTTTACCTGAAATTTTAGCGCCATTCATTTTAAACGGTTTACCACTTGATTGCCATATTGCATAAGAATTAGTTGCACCACTACTACTAATAGCACCTGATCCAGTCAATGTTAAAGCACCATAATTTGTCAAAGCAATATCCCACATTGTTCCACTAAAATTCTTTTTAGTTCCAGTTAACGTATATCCACCAGGGTCAAAAGTTATATCTTTTCCATTATTAACAACGGCTGACTCTGTATGGTTTTTTAGCAGTTTTAAAGTTGCAGATGTATTGTCATCTATACCAGATTGAACACTAGCATACTTTCTATTATCACTAGTTCTAAGACAAACA
>HF991970.1:0-3531 GCA_000433135.1 Clostridium sp. CAG:921 | reverse complement strand
GACTCTGCCGACTTTAGTGTAGTATCATAAGCAATTATCTTAAACCAATACTTAGTATTATCATTAAGTCCTGAGAAATTTTTTGTTCTTCCAGTAAAATTTTGTCTTGTCCAATAAGTTTCTTGTAAAACATATGAAGAACCATTCCACATATATAATTCTACTTTTTGAAGTCCAGAACCATTATCTGAAGCTGACATTGAAACAGTAATATCTTGACAACCAATACTTGTTATTGTCAATTCAGCAGTAGGAGCTGTAGAATCTTTCCACCTAGCATAATATGTCACATTTCCTTTAACAACAGTTGAAGTAGTAACTTCAGTTCCACCAAAAGGATCTGTATACCATCCTTCAAAAGTATAACCAGTTCTTGAAGGCGCTTTTGGTAATGTACCAATAGTAGCACCATATTTTCTAGATTGGGTTTCCAAATTTGCAGTTCCAACTTCTTTTATAGATAAATCAAGTATTTCAATTGTATCGCCACTATTCCATTGACCGCTAGAGACATAAAATACAAATGAATTCCATTGAGTGTCCCCTGCAATGAATGTAAGAGTTTCATATTGCCATGTACCACTTTTTACATTTACAATTTTTGTTCCACCTTGCTCTTGACCAATATTTAAAGTTTTCACTCCACTAGAATTTACTTTAAACTTTACAGTCCATGTATATTTTTTTCCAGCGCTCAGCCTATGATCACTATAATAAATTCCACCTTGCGTAGAAGAACTACTAAATTTTGCAGATACACCTGTTCCATAATCAGTATCACAATAATATACATATTGCTTAGTTGGTCCATATACATAATACTTACCAGATTCATTTGTATAAGGATATTCAGAATCTGACAGTGTAGTCAAACTATATGTTACATTACAATTATTTGGCGTCCAATGTGCATATAACGTTACATTCCCAGTATAAATCCATCTATTTGATGCGTCCCAATACGCTCCATTTACAGATATTCCATTACTGTCATACACTTTAACTCCACCGTTTTTTTCAGTATAAAATCCGTCAAAAGTATATCCTGAGCGTGAAGCTGTAATTCCTAAAGCATAATAATCTGTTTTGTTATATGTAGTTTTAAAAGTCGCTGTTCCGTCAGAGTTTTTTGTAATAGACGTATCTATTACATTAAAATTACCACCATTTGGATCTACTTTTACTGTATATTGGTTTGGTTTCCAAACAGCATACAGTGTAACACTTGGAGCTTTTCCAGCTAACCAATTGTTATTAACCCCACTTAAAGTAGAATACATAACATCTGTTGATCCCCTATGTTCAGTCCAGCCACTTAAAGTATAACCTGTTTTGCTCCATCCTTTATTTGAAAAACTTCCACATGAGCCACTATCTTTATACGTAAACATCTGACTATTAGATAGAGTATCTGTATCAGATAAATTTCTCATAAATGTTACCTTTAAAGTAACAGGCTCCCAAATTGCATATAATGTTACACTTGGTGCCATATCAGAAACCCAAGTAGAAAGTACTACATTATCAACACTGTAGTGTGCATCCTTAGCATTTCTATCTTCATTCCATCCTTTTAAAGTATATCCTGTTCTGCTCCATCCTCTATTAGAAAAATGTCCAGCAGTACCACTAGCATTATATGTATAAGTCTGAGTCGATGATGTAGTATCAGTGTTCGAAGTATTTTTCATAAATGTTACTGTTGTAGTAATATCAGTCCATTGAGCATATAATGTAACATTTTTAGTATAATCCCATACCCAATTAACACCAATATAATTTGTCCAACTTACACCAGATCCATCTGATTTTTCATTCCAACCTGCAAATTTTTTCCCAGCTGGTGCAATAAATCCATTTGCTTTTGTTTTATAATTTTTTCCATATGTAGCTGTATCAGCTGTCATTGTACCACTACCACCATTTGCATTATACGTTACTGTATATGTATTATTAATAAATTTTGGATACAATGTTATATCTGATTCAGGTTCATAACTTGCACCTGCATCTCCTGCCTTATTTATCCAATTTGCTTCTTTATACCATCCACCAAATGTAAATCCTGTTTTAGTTCTATTTGGCAAAGTTACAGAGTTAGGTTCCCAGCTAGCAGTTAATGTATGGTTTGATTTTGGAACTTCAGTAGTACTAATTACCCTAGTACTACCATTATACCAACCATTAAAGGTATGTACTGCTGTATCTTTAGAATTGTTATCTGCATATGTAACAGTATACTCCTTAGTAGGACTTGGCAAATCTCCATATGTATTACTATTCCACTGTGCATATATAGTATACGTATCTCCATTAGTAGAAGTTAAATTTCTTACTTGAGCACCATCAACATATTTACTTCCACTACCATTTGCTACACTATTCCATGAATTAAATGAGAAATTTATATTTTTACTAGCAAGTGTATTTCCGCCCGTTGCACCGTTATAATTAAATTTTACAGTATGATTTTTTGCATATGCATTTTTAGTCAAACTTACAGTACTATTCCATTTTATATCAGTGCTATTACTCATTGAACCAGATGTTGCACCATTTCCGTCATATTTTATTTGATATGTATTAACATCCCAATGAGCATATAATGTCTCATCGGATGCAGGCATTTTAGTATAATTTTTTACTGTACCACCGTTACTAGCTGTATACCATCCTGTAAATGTATATCCAGTCCTTGTTGGGGTAGGAAGAGTTATGTTAGAATCATATTCTTCTGATATACTTGCAGGTGATACAGTCCCACCATTTGCATCAAATGTTAATGTAAACTTACCTTTACCAGTTACAGCATATAATGTAGTACTATCTGTAAATTGATATGTTGATCCAGATTGATAAGTAGCTGTTATTGCATACTTATTCTTATNNTATTGCATACTTATTCTTATCCCAACCTAAGAATTTATATCCAGTACCCGGTGTTGGTCTTATTGAAGTAATCTTTATGCTAGCCACTTGATTGTTATATATTGTGCTTGACTGTGGCGATGGTATTGGACCAGTACAACCATTTAGATCATATGTAATTGTAACAGTCTTTTTCCATATTGCATAAAGTGTTACTGTTCCACCAGTTGCTAAATTACTAACACTCTGAGCATCTGTATACTGAGCTGTTGTAGCAGTATTTGATCTATTCCATCCGACAAATGTATACCCAGTCTTAGAATATGCATTTTTAGTTAATGCTTTTGCTTCATCGTATGTATGGGTACTATTTGCCATTGAACCAGACGTTGCACCATTACCATCATACTTTATTTGATAAGTATTAGCTATAAATTTTGAATACAATGTTATATCTGATTCAGGTTCATAACTTGCACCTGCATCTCCTACCTTATTTGTACAACTTTTCTCTTTATACCATCCACCAAATGCATATCCTGCTTTAATTCTATTTTGTAATGTTATTTTCTTAGATGTCCAGCTAGCAGTCAATGTATGATTTGACTTTTGAGCATCAGTTGTACTAGTTACTCTAGTACTACCATTATACCAACCATTAAA
>HF991969.1:991-2470 GCA_000433135.1 Clostridium sp. CAG:921 | reverse complement strand
GTATATATCAGGATTTTTCATCCATGCTAGCATTTGGATTGCATCCTCTAATTTTAACTTCCGTATACTTATTTTACTATTTAAGTTCATCCCATTATATATCCTTGTCAACTCTATTATATAATCTTAGACCTTTCCTCCGTATGCCTGACTATCTGCATACTATCTGCATCTGCTCACAAATAATTTTTGCACACTCAACATAATCATTACTCTGCATACATTGGATCATTCTCTCTACATTATTAGCTTCTGAAACAAACATAACAATTGGTAACTTAGAAATCTGATCTAGTTCAATGTCTTCTTCCTTATGATAAATATAATTGGGTTTCTTATATGTATAGGTTGTAAATAACCCTTGTACTATCTTTTCCCATACATGTCGGTACATTTCCTGCCCACCCTGCATGCTATCACATATTGATTTTATATATATCATACTATCATAATGAATTTCTTTCAGATTATCATATGTAGTCTTCTGCTCATCCACCATTGCCAGCAGACATTCCACATCCTTTCGCTGCTTTTGCTGTTTCTCTTCTGCCATACATTTTTCACGATTTCGTTCCTTCTGTTCTAATACCTCAATCACTTTATTTTTTTTATGAATTTGCTGTGCATAAAATTGTAACTGTTCCTCTTTTGACAGCACTTTTTCTATATCTGAGATTTTTGAATCCATCAGTTGTTTTACTTCCTCATTAAATAACCTCGAATTTGATGCCACCAAACCTGTATAAGTCGGAACGTTTGGAATCTCAGGGATTAGCCCTGGTCCATAAAAACAATACTGCAAAGAGCACGATGCTATACCACACTCGCATCCTACCGGATCGCATTTTATCGGTGCATCTATATGTTCAAAAAAATTTATTTCTGTCTGTACATTATGGCATTTAGACATCATTCCCGTCTGCATTTCCACAACAAAACTCCATGCACCTGCATAGCAAAAAAGCTTTCTTACATCAAAGCTAAGAAATCTAACTGCTTCCTGAAACAAGTTTGAATGTAATTTTTTATTAATTTTATTTACAAATTCAGGTGTACATGCCGGATTTGTCCCTACCCCACCAGATTGCAAAAATTCTTCTGGTGTCTCCGCCGTAGTACACGGCGTACAAGGCGGCAATTCCCCTAATTCTCTCTCACACGTCTCACAAATTTCATCCAACATTGGAAGATATTCTTCACAAATAACCAAAAAAGGATATGCCGATGCACCTGCTGCAACAATTTTCCTGATATTTTCAAAATAACTGTCAACCTTGTTCAATCGTTTCAATTCAACCCAATGAAGAGAACATTTAACAATTAACCGTTTTAAGTCCTTCTTCGGAGAATCTAAAAGCTCCATAATCTTATTATCAAGCGTATTATTTGTTACTACTTCAACCACATGTCCCTGATGCAACAGCCCCCTTCACAAAGGGTACTACTTCCTGTGGGATCAATGTCTCCCCTCCACCAATC
>HF991969.1:711-980 GCA_000433135.1 Clostridium sp. CAG:921 | reverse complement strand
CTCCACCAATCACCGTAATATACGCTATACCTCCTATCCGTTTCGGTTCAAATGCTGCAATCATGTGCTCTACTGAATAATTAAATTGTGCTTTTACTTCATGTGAATACTGCAAACATTCTGTAACATAACAATAACTACATCTTAGATTACAGATGTTCCCTGGCACATACACTGTAATAACTTTTTTATTTTCATTTTATCCATCTTGCTTCCCCACTTCTATATGTGCATTCTTACACCACTGTATTCTTCTAACTTTACCAATA
>HF991969.1:0-695 GCA_000433135.1 Clostridium sp. CAG:921 | reverse complement strand
ACCAATAAATGCTTAAAACGATATCTGCTGTCAACCACTTGCTGACATTGCATTACAATATCCTTTCTTCTATTCTCATCATTAAGAAGTTTTCTACATACTTCATAAGCTTCACCGGATGAATTATATGTAGGAATTGGTATATTCCCAAACAATCTATCAAAATCTGTATGATAATCTGTAACAAGGCAAACGTTACTTGCCATAATGTCCATTACCCTCCATGGAAATCCACTTGTTGCCTGTAGATGAGGTACATTAATACCTATTTTTGATCTATTATAAATATCCTGATTATGTTCTATTGAATACACTCTTTTCCGAATATGTGACATATTGATTTTCGAATCATAATAATATGTATCCTGCCAATTTTCTGTTCCATATAATTCAAGACCCAAATCCGCAACTGTTGATAATACTCTGAGTCTCTTCTCCCCACTTAGCATCATCAGTAGTTGTGGTAGGTTCAGATGTCTCGCTACTAACTCTGATGTTACATTGCATTTATAAACCATCTCTGTCGGCGTTATCTGTGGATTTTTTTTAATTCATCAAAACATTTTTTCATCATTTTCCACTCTTCCCTTGATGGAGATTCCTGTATAAATGATTGAAACATCTCTGTATCCCTTGAGGTGAACAGACTTCCTATAAATGAAATATTTGTTGTCGGCTTCTCCGTTTCATCCGCA
>HF991968.1:14149-19631 GCA_000433135.1 Clostridium sp. CAG:921 | reverse complement strand
AAAAAAATAAGAAAATATGTTAAAATAAATATGTAAAAAGTAGTATAAAAAAATCTTGAAATTTCAAGGAGGTATTGTATGGACAAGTGGGTAAATACATATTTGGCAATTGCTGTAACAACAAGTTGTAATTATAATTGTTTTTACTGTAAACCAGGTGGTGAAAGCTTTTCAATAAAAAAAGAAACGATTGTTTTTGAAAAGTTAAAAAAAGTTATAATTAATGCACATGAAATAGGAATTAGTAATTTTAGAATTACAGGAGGTGAACCAACAACTGTACCATATTTTGAAGAACTTGTGGAATTTATAATGGCATATCCCGATACAAAAATCAGGATAAATACGAATGGATATAAGATTTTGGAATATCTTAAAGTATTGAAAAAATATAAGAATAGATTAGACGTCATTTTTAGTGTTGATAGCTTATCTGAATATATAAATGGTGTTCATTTTGAGAAGTTTCTTTCACAAAGAGTTAAGATAATTACAAAAAGTTTAAAAGATAATGGGGTTTTAGTTAGGTATAATATAGTTGTAACTTCTTTAAATGCTGTTGAAGTAAAGATGCTTGTTCTAGAGGCAATTGATAAATTAAATGTGAATGTAAAATTGCTTGATTTGAATAGATATTCAAAATATTTGGGATATGATAAAAAAATGGAAGGTATTGAGGCAATAGAACTATGGAAAAAACAATTTGTTCCAATGAGTAGTTTTTACTCTTGGCTAGATAGTATATCCAGTAATTCTGAAAAAAATTGGACTACTGGTTTTATCGAAAGTAATAAAGGAATTCCAATGAGCAAATTTAATAGAGGCAAAAATTGGATTCAAGTAAAAGATTCTAAAAAAGGAGCAAGTTATTCAAAATATTGTACTAATTGCTTGTATTATAAACAAGGCAATTGTCAAGAAGGAGTATTTAGTCTGTTTTTGTCTTCAAATTTAGTGTTGCATTTGTCTGGTTGTAAAAACGAATTAATTTACTTTAATTTAAATGAACTTAATGATAAACAAATGAAAAAATGTTTTAAAAAATTATTAGAAATTATAAGAACTATAAATTAGTAAAAAAGGCACACCTTTCTAGGTTTTAAGAGGTGTGCTAAAACTTTTTAGAGGAATGTGTGTAGAGTATTATTTGTTTACAAAATGTTTATAAAGTTGTATAATGTAAATTATACAATTAGTATATTAGGAGAAAAGATGATAGATTTTGAATTATATAGAATTTTTGCTGTTGTTGCAGAAGAAGAGAACGTAACAAAAGCAGGTGAAAGACTGAATATTTCACAACCAGCCATTACAAAGCAAATAAAAAACTTAGAAAATCAGTTATCAGTAAAGTTGTTTGAAAGAAAAAGCAAAGGAGTTTGTTTAACAGATAGTGGTAGAAAGTTATATGATAAAATCAAAAAGCCTATTGAAGAACTAAATAGAATAGACGGACAAATTGGAAAAGAAACTTCTATTAATATAGGTACTCATAATCATATTGGGGGACTAATTTTTGGCGATGCTGTTAATGAATATACCTTAAAGTATCCAAATATAAATGTTAATACTGTATGTGAAGAAGTTAAGACATTACTAACAAAATTACAAAATAAAGAACTAGATATAGTATTTGCTAAAAAATATGATGAGAATATACCAGAAGGATTAAAATTTGTTAAAATGGGAGAAATGCATGAGGCGTTTATAGCAAATAAAAATTCTGATTGGGTTAATAAAATTATTTCATTTGAGAATTTAGAAAATGAAATAATTTATATTCCTCGTGATTATGAACAAACGACAAAAAGAATAATTAATTTAATTTTGAATAAAAATATAAAATATAAGTTAAGCAATTATAGATCGATTGTGCGAATGATAAATGAAGGAAATATTATTGGAGTTGTCACAGCAGAGTACTTATATGATTGGGAATGGGAAAAATTCAACTTAGTAGAAGTAAAAAACGATATCGGTTTAGGAAAAGTTGAATTTGGAATATATCTAAATTCTAAAAAAAATAGTGAACTTAATAAGTTAATTGATATAATAAATGATAAGTTTGATAAATGATGTAACTACTTTGGTAATGCAAATTTCCCCTCTGCTTTTGCAGAAGGGGAAAATATTATTATTATTATTAATTTATTTTAGTTTTAATTTTTCTTCTTTTAAAGTTCCATCTTTATCATAGTATTGATAAAGTTTAACTTCGATCACATCACCAACTTGTGAAGAAGTATATAGCTTTTTATTATTAAATACTTGTACAATATCTTTATATGATAGGGTTACAAGGTATTCTGACGGTACAAATTGCTGAGCAATTGTAGCCATTTTTTGATTAAAATCCCATCTTGGATAATAAAGCGTATAAGAAGCCTTATATTCTGTGTTTGTGACAGTTGCACTTACTGTAGACTTTTCAACTACTAAGCCTGAATTACAAGCTTGTAACATGGTACAAATAATGCTTATAATTGTTACTTTTAATAATTTTTTCATAAATCCTCCTATGATGTTTAGTCCGCCAAAAATATTACTTTTGGCAATAAAATATATTTCGAGTATTATTATACTATAGTTTACATAAGATGTTAACAGTGAAATCTTAGTTTTACAGACAAAATAATAACCAGAAATAATAATAGAAAAAGGGAGTCAACCATATCGTAATTTTGAAGAATAGTAATTAATAAATTAAAAATATTTTTTTGAAGAATATAATATAATCATATTTGAACAGACACTAATTAACATAACTTTGAAATCTTAGATAAGACATTTTGAAAATAAAAAGGGATATAATTTTATTAAATTAAAAATAGACACTATATTATTTCTAATATAGCATCTATTTAAAATACTTTTGAATTTCATATTAATTTTTTGAATCTTTTATTATTTCAGCTGCAGTACCTAAAGTTCCCATAGCTTTTGTTGTATCAAAAGGAATAAATACTTTATTTGCCTTACCATCAGCTATTTTTTCAAGTGATTCTAAAGACTTTAATGCAATTAAATTTTGATCAGGCTTTGAATTCATAATAGCACCATATACTTGTGAAATTTCTTGTGCTTTTGCTTCTGCTACTTTTTTTATAGCCTCTGCGTTACCTTCAGCTTCTAAAATTTTTGCCTCTCTTATACCTTGTGCACGTCTAATACTTGATTCACGTTCTGCTTCAGCCTCTAATATAGTAGCTTGTTTTTTTCCTTCTGCAAGAGTTATATCAGCTTGACGTTTACCTTCAGCTTCTAGTATATTAGCTCTTTTATTTCTTTCTGCATTCATTTGTTTTTCCATTGCATCACGAATATCAACAGGTGGTTTTATATCTTTTATTTCAACACGATCAACCTTACAGCCCCATTTATCTGTTGCTTCATCAAGTACATCTCTTAATTGCATGTTTATAGCATCTCTAGAACTAAAAGTACTATCTAAATCCATTTTTCCAACTATATCACGAATTGTTGTTATTGCAATATATGCAATACCTTTTTGTAAGCTTTCAATTTCATATACAGCTTTTACAGGATCCATTATTTGATAAAATACAACAGTATCAATTGTAATTGTTACATTATCCTTTGTTATAACGCTTTGTGGTGTAACATCCATAGTTTGCTGTTTTAAACTAACAACTGCTCTTATTTTATCTGCAAAAGGGAAGATAAAATTAAGACCCGCAACAGCAGTTTTGTTGTACTTTCCAAAACGTTCAATAATTTTTACTTCTGATTGTCTTACCACTTTAATTGAAGCAAGAGCCACAATTAATACAATAAGTACAAATATTAAAAAAACATAAACCATAATAAAAACTCCTCCTATTGGTTATAATTATTTTTGATTATTTCTTGTGATATTACTTTATTTTTATTACTCTTAGTTTTACTCCATCAATTCCTTTTATCATTACAATAGAATCTTTTGGAATAACATCTTTTGAAATTTCACTAAAAGCAGACCATAATTCTCCGTTTACTTTTACTTGACCAGTTGAATTTAAATTATCTATATCTTTTATAACAATACCAGTTTTACCGATTATTCCGTCCTTATTCATTTTAGTATGATCATTATTTTTCATCAATTTTTTTACTAATGGCTTTGTAAATATGATTAGTAAAGTTGTTACAATTGCAAAACAGCCAACTTGAATTGCAAAATTATCAGTAAAAAAGCTTACTATAAAAGATATGAATGCTCCAATTCCAGGCCACAAAAATAAAAAAGAAACAGTAAATATTTCAATTATTAAAAATAAACCACAAAGAATCAACCATAGCATCCACATTATTTTTTCCTCCTTTCAAAATAGATGTTAATTACATAATAATAATTATACTATAAAAAGTGTAAAAAGTCAAAAATAAACATAAAAAAATAAGCAGTTGTTTTGGTTAAAAATAATATGATTTTACTTATGTAATTAATTAAATATTATGCAGTATTTGACATATAATGAAGTATGTGTTAGAATAAAAAATATAAGCATAGCTAGGGGCAATTTGACAAAATACTAATAATATGCTATAATACGAGTAGTGTGACTAAATAAAGGATGGTGTAAATTAAGGTTATGGGTAAAAAAAGCGTGCTCAGAAACATAGGATTTGTATTTTTTACGGTCGTTACATTGGTACTTTTATTTTCGGGTGTTGCAATTACAGTTTTAAATATGTATAAACCAGTAGAAAAAGCATATATAAATGGTAAATTTATAGGATATTTTTCTAGTGAGCAACAATTTGATGAAGTGTTTAATGATTTAGTTTCTGAAAAACAAAAGATTGATCCAAACGTAAAAGTCTACTTAGATAATGAGCCAACTTTTGAAACTAGTTATATACGTGATTCTTTGCTTGCAGAGCAAAATGTGTATACTAATTTAAGAGCTGAGATAAAAACAGAGTATACTATATACGATGTAGCAGTAGATGGCGAAAATAAGATGACTTTTAATACACAAGATGAAGCAAATAAATATGCAAATGATTTGAAAAAAGAAGTTTCAAAACTTAATGTTGAGATAAAGACTCAAAAAGTAGCAGAGCTTGGTGAGATGACTACAACTGAAAGAGCTGATAGTATTTTAAAAGATATAGTTGATAGAAACAAACCAGTTGAAACTCCAAAGGTTACTGTTACTAGAAAGAAAACGTATACTAACAAAACAGCAGTAGTAGCTACTGGAGCTACAAGTGTTCAAGCAACAGGTTCTGGTGTGTGGCCAACAGTATCTAGAAATATAAGTTGTCACTATATGGGATATTCTGGACATACTGGAACAGATATTACTGGACAGATAGGAACTCCTATTTATGCATACAGATCTGGAACTGTAACTTTTGCTGGTTGGGGTACTGGATATGGTAATCATGTAAAAATTGATCATGGTAATGGTATAACTACTTTGTATGCACATTGTAGTATATTAAATGTTACGGTAGGTCAACAGGTAACAGAAGG
>HF991968.1:12161-14091 GCA_000433135.1 Clostridium sp. CAG:921 | reverse complement strand
ACCGGACCTCATGTTCATTTTGAAGTAAGAATTAATGGAGTGCCTGTAAATGCTTATCCTTATATAGCGGGTAAGTAATAATAAAAAATTAATTAAATTTGATATATATAGTCTTTGACTATTTATATATTCACCTATTGCCAGGATATGATACGACCTCGAATTATTTCTTAGCATTAGGCAAGTAAAAAAAGAAGGAGGGATTTTTGTGACAAAAGAAAGAAAAGCTGAAATTTTAACAACTTATGCTAGACAAGAACATGATACTGGTTCTGCTGAAGTGCAAATCGCACTTTTAACAGAAAGAATCAATGAACTTACTGAACATTTAAAGGTTCATAAAAAAGATAATCATTCTAGACGTGGACTTTTAATAATGGTTGGTAAGAGAAAAAGACTTCTTAAGTATCTAGAAAGCAAAGATATTGAAAGATATAGAGATGTCATTGCAAAGCTTAATATAAGAAAGTAATTCTTTTATTTAATAACCCTATCTTAGATAGGGTTATTTTTGTACGTAAAATGTACGCTTTTTAACTAATAGTTGAAAAGGTGTATTTAAACTTTGAATTGATATATAAAAATTTGTTATTTACAAATGTTTTAAATTATGTTATACTTACACCTAGGAAAATGAGTTATACCTATTAGCATTTTTTGTAATGCTATGTGACAATTGTCACGAGGAGTTTCCTTAAAACTACAATAATTTTAGGAGGTAGCTTCATGAAAAAGCAGATTGTTAAGGTAGAAAGCAAAAAAGAGGGAATTCAGGAAGTTAAGTGGTTTAAACTTCAAGTTGGATGTTGTGTTGCACTTGTAGGAGATAAGGTTAGGGTTTTAACAGGGAAAACAGACGAAGATTTTAACATTATATCAATACAAGTAGTTGCTCACTCAAATTTTTCAAAAGAGAAAAAAAATATGGAGTACAAACTGAGTGATGTTGCAGATATGATGTCAAATAAGTCACCTTATCAGGTAAAAGAAGAAGATGTATGCATGTTTGGTACTAATTTAAACTATTCGGCTTATGCTTCTTTTAAAAATGGTAATATTGTTGTGTGTATTGTTTATAGTAATGGTGATAATTGTGTATATTATATGCCAGTTCTTTAAATGATATTTATGTAACGTACGTAACTTTAATGCTATATTAAGTTTATTGAAAAAGTATTTATTTACAATGTGTAGGTAAGTACTTTTTCTTTTAATTAAAAAAATTAAGTGAACCACTTAAAAAGAGGAGAATTGAATAAATAAATTAAGTTTTGAATTAGTTAGTGTTCTTAAACATTGAAAATTCAATATGTAATATAAAAAATTAAATTAGTTATCCGCCAAAATATAATTTTTTAATCAAAATTATATTTTAGTTTTATATATCTTTTCTAAATAGAAGCACATAATGAAATGAATTTTAATTCACTTTTGTATTGATTATTGCATATGAGATTTGTTTGTGGTATAATTTTAAACATAAAAAAGGAATGATGAAAATGAAGATATCAAGGCAAAAAGGAACTAAAGACATTGTATTTGAAGATGCTTTGATTTGGGAGTATTTAGAAGAAAAAATAAGAAAAATAGCATGTTCATATAATGTTAATGAAATAAGGACGCCAGTATTTGAAGCCACTGAGCTTTATGCTAGAGGCGTTGGTGATGAAACTGACATTGTAAATAAAGAGATGTATACTTTTAAGGATAAAGGAGATAGAAGTATTACATTAAGACCTGAACTTACTTCTGGTGTTGTTAGAGCATATATTGAAAATGGGTTTGAATCTTTACCTTCACCTTTGAAATTCTGGTATGTTGGAAATATGTATAGATATGAGAAAATGCAAAAGGGAAGATATAGGGAGTTTGCTCAATTTGGTGTAGAAATATTTGGAAGTAGTTCATATCATGCAGACGTAGAAACTAT
>HF991968.1:4755-12101 GCA_000433135.1 Clostridium sp. CAG:921 | reverse complement strand
AAAATTACAACTTAATATAAACTCTATTGGATGTAAGGAGTGTAGAGCAAAGTATATAGAAAAATTAAAAGAGTATGTAATGCCTAACTTAGAGAATATGTGCCAAACATGTAATGTAAGGTATGAAAAAAATCCTCTAAGAATGCTTGATTGTAAAGAGGAAAGATGCAAAGAAATATTACAAAATGCTCCGATGATAACAGATAATCTTTGTGATGAATGTAAAAAAGATTTTGAAAATTTAAAAAAAGCCTTAGATGATTTTGGAATAGATTATGTAGTTGATAAAAAAATTGTAAGAGGACTTGACTATTATAACAAAACGGTTTATGAGTATACTTCAAAAGACTTAGGTCTTGCAGTAGGTGGAGGCGGAAGGTATGATGGACTAGTAGAAATGCTAGGAGGCAAGTCAACGCCAGCTGTTGGATTTGGAATAGGAATGGATAGACTTGTACTTTTATTAAAAGAATATAATTTGGTAGAAGATATAATAAATAAAAATTATGTAGATGTATATTTTTTAATTCTTGATGAAAATGGCTATTCTTATGCATCAGATGTTATAACAAAAATAAGAGAGCTTGGGTATAAAGTAGAGTTAGATATACAAGATAAGAGTTTTAAGTCTAAGCTAAGATATGCAGATAAGATAAAGTCAAAGTATGTTTGTATAATTGGTGAGAACGAAATAAAATGTGGAAAGTGTACTTTAAAAAACATGAATGAAGGAACACAGGAAGATATCAATTTTTCAATTGATGAGATTTTAAAAAGAATGGAGTAGATGATTGTATGGAAGAAAATACACATGAAAATTTAGAAAATTTAATTAAAAGTAGAATTTCTTTAAGAGAAATATATGGTAATTATACAAATTTAAAAGATAGAGAGTTTTTGTTTTGTGGCTGGGTTAGAAATATTCGTAGTTCAAAAAATATAACTTTTATAGAGTTAAATGATGGTAGTTATTTAAAATCAGCTCAAATTGTGGTTGAATCTAATTTATCAAATTATGAAGAAATATCTTCACTTAATGTTGGAGCTAGTATTTTTGTTTATGGTAGTGTTAAAGTAACTCCTGATGCTAAGCAACCTTTTGAAATATCTGCAAAACAAGTACAAGTATCTGGAAAGTCTACTCCTGATTATCCATTGCAAAGTAAAAAGCATTCAATGGAATTTTTAAGAGAGATTGCTCATTTAAGACCTAGAACTAATACTTTTTCAGCAGTATTTAGAGTAAGATCTATGGTTGCAACATCAATTCATAGGTTCTTTTATGAACATGGATTTTTGTATGTGCATACTCCAATAATAACATCTTCAGATTGCGAAGGCGCAGGTGAAATGTTTAGAGTTACAACTTTAGATGATACTAAAGGCGAAGATCCTTCAAAGGATTTTTTTGGAAAGAAGACTTCACTTACTGTATCTGGTCAACTTTCAGCTGAATGTATGTCTATGGCTTTTTCAAATGTATATACATTTGGACCTACTTTTAGAGCTGAAAATTCTCATACAGCAAGACATGCATCAGAATTTTGGATGATAGAGCCAGAAATGGCATTTTGTGATTTGGAGCAAGACATGTTTGTAGCAGAAGAGATGATAAAAAGAGTTATTTCTGATGTTATGAAAGAGTGCCCAGCAGAAATGGAATTTTTCAATAACTTTTATGATAAAGGTCTAATAGATAGATTAAATAATATATTAAATTCAGATTTTGCTAGAGTTACTTATACTGAAGCTGTTGAAATGTTAAAAAAAGTAAATGATAAGTTCGATTATAAAGTTGATTGGGGCACAGATCTACAAACAGAACATGAAAGATATTTAACAGAACAAATATTTAAAAAACCTGTATTTGTTACAGATTATCCAAAGGACATTAAAGCATTTTATATGAAGTTAAATGATGATGGAAAAACTGTAAGAGCTGTTGATCTATTAGTTCCTGGCATTGGTGAAATAATAGGTGGTTCACAAAGAGAAGAAAATTATGATAAGCTTATAAAAAGAATGAGAGAACTTGGATTAAAAGAAGAAGAATATAGTTGGTATTTAGATACAAGAAAATATGGAACTTGTATTCACTCAGGCTTTGGTCTAGGATTTGAAAGATTGATAATGTATTTAACAGGAATTTCAAATGTAAGAGATGTTATACCATTTCCAAGAACACCAGGCAATTGCTTGTACTAAAAATTTTTGAAAGTTGTAAAAGTGTATAACTTTGATTGTATTAAAATAACTATAGCAATCATATTGCTATAGTTAAAATTTTAACATATTTAAGGAGAATATTATGGGAAAATATAGAACAAATAAATGTGATGAATTGGGTGTATCAGATGAAGGAAAGGAAGTTGTACTTTCTGGTTTTGTTAGAAACATACGTGATTTAGGCGCTTTAGTTTTTGTAGATTTAAAAGATCATTATGGAACAACACAGTTGGTTTTAAAAGATAGTAACTTACAAGAAGAATTTAGAAAAAAGGTTAGTGTTGAATCAACTGTAAAAATAGATGGAATTGTTATAAAAAGAGAAGAAGAAAATATAAATGAAACTATTAAGACTGGAAGAATAGAAGTAGAAGTTAAAAAATTTGAAGTACTTGGAAAATCAAAATCAGTTTTACCTTTTCAAGTTGATGATAGTAGGGGAGTAAGAGAAGATTTAAGATTAGAATATAGATTCTTAGATTTAAGAAATAATGAAATACATAAAAAAATAGTATTTAGGTCAAAAGTATTAAAAACTTTACGTGATAAGATGGACGAATTAGGATTTGTTGAAATTCAGACTCCTATACTTGCTAATTCATCACCAGAAGGTGCAAGAGATTTCTTAGTTCCAAGTAGATTACATCCAGGAGAGTTTTATGCACTACCACAGGCACCACAACAATTTAAACAGCTTTTAATGATTTCTGGATTTGATAAATATTATCAAATAGCTCCTTGCTTTAGAGATGAAGATCCAAGGGCTGATAGATCACCAGGAGAGTTTTATCAACTTGATTTTGAAATGTCTTTTGTAGAGGAACAAGATGTACAAGCTGTTTTAAAAGAAGTAGTTGGTTCTACATTTGAAAAGTTTACAACAAAAAAAGTTGAGGGATTTGAAAGAATTACGTATAAAGAGGCTATGGATAAATATGGTATTGATAAGCCAGATTTAAGGAATCCTCTTATAATAGAAGACGCAACAAAGTGTTTTGAAGTCTCTGATTTTAAAGTATTTAAGAATAAAACAATAAAATGTATAAAAATTGATTCATCAAAAGTGACTAGAAGATTTTTTGATGAAATGGTAAAGTTTGCTGTAGATGAACTTGGACTTAGTGGTCTTGCTTGGGTAAGGCTTGATGAAAATTCTCAAATTAGTGGTACAATTTCAAAATTTGTAACTGAGGAAGTTTTAAATAGTTTAAAACAAACTTTAGAATTTAAAGAAAATGAAGCAATATTTTTTATAGCAGATGAGTATACAAAAGCATGTGAGGATGCTGGTCAGATTCGTATAGAACTTGGAAAAAGATTAGATTTACTAGAAAAAGATGTATATAAATTTTGCTTTATAGTAGATTTTCCAATGTATGAGTTAGATGATGATGGAAATGTTACATTTAATCATAATCCATTTTCAATGCCTGTTGGAGGACTTGAAAGTTTAGAAAATATGAAACCTTTAGATATTGTTGCTCATCAGTTTGATTTAGTATGTAATGGTTATGAATTAGCTTCTGGAGCAGTTAGAAATCATGATATTGAAATTATGAAAAAAGCTTTTGAAATTGCTGGATATACAGAAGATGATGTTGAAAATAGATTTGGTTGTTTGTATAATGCATTTCAATATGGTGCACCTCCACATGCTGGTGCAGCACCTGGTATTGATAGAATGATAATGCTTCTTTTAGATGAAACAAATATTCGTGAAGTAATTGCATTTCCTAAAAATTCAAAGGCAAGAGATTTACTTATGCATGCTCCTGCAACAGTATCACAAAAACAGCTTGAGGATGTTCATATAAAGGTTGTTTTAGATGAGAAAGATAAAAATACATAATACAAAATAGTAAAAAGATATAAAATTTAAAAAAATGTAAAAATTTACATAAAAATAATAGCTAAAGATCAAATTTTGAATTTAGCTATTATTTTTATTGCATTGCTAAATTTTGTTGTAGTAAACATCAAACAACTTCTATTTGTTATAAATGTTATTATATAAAAAAGCTTTTTACTTTAATTTATATAAGAAATCGATTAGTGCAAATGATCTAATTATATTAAGTTTCTATGGCAAAAATCCAATATAAAAAGTAATCATAGAGAGGAATTTTTTATTTGAATTTTTCTAGAGCATATTTTTATTTTAAATTCTTAGATCTTCTTTTTTTAAACATTTAAACATAAATAGTAAAACAATATAAAGTAATATATATAGCAAAATTTCAACAATTAAAGTAAGGATGTTGTTTCCAAGACTTAAGTTGAAAAAATTAATGACATATCTACTTAAAAAGCATATAGCTACTGGTTTTATTATGAAATTTATTAAATCAAGTTTTATATTAGTTATTTTTTTAAGTCTTATAATGCTAAGGACTCCGTTTAAAATTTCACTTATATATATAACTGCAATATATCCATTTATTGAATAAAGTGGTAATAGAAAGTAAATAAATGTTATACTTGTAAATAAATCTATTATATTTATTTTCATAACTGCGACTTGTTCATTTATTCCTTTTAACATTCCGTCAACTACAGTATCTATATATATGATCATAACAAGAGGAGAAAGCATAAGCAAGTATTTACCTACTATTTCACTTTTGTAAATATATAAACCTAATTCTTTGTAAAAATTTAAAAATATTCCAAAAACGCAGGCTGAAAAAAGCATGGTAACTTTAAAAATTTTAGTAGATAAAGTTTTAACTCTATTATAGTTTTTAGTAACAAATATACTTGAAAATTCAGGTATTAAAAGCATACTAAAAGAATTAATAAACACACTTGGAAAAAGCAAAATTGGCATTACCATTCCACCTATTAATCCATATTTTGCAAGTGCATTCTCACAGCTAAGACCAGATTTTTCAAGTCTTAGTGGAATTATTAATTGCTTTAAAGTAGAAAGCCCAGATCTTATGTATGAAGTTATGGCTATTGGTATACAAATGCTAAATATTTCTTTTAAATAAGTTGTTTTATTTGTATTACTTTTTAGTAGAAAATTAGATTTTTTTAGTTTACGTTTACCATTTATATAAAAAATATATATGTATATAAATGACAGGCACTCTGAAATACAAGTGCCACTAACTAAAGATATACAAGCATATTCTATTCCACTTGGCAAAAAGCTATTTATAAGTAGGCAAGATATGAGAATTCTTAAAACTTGTTCAAATATTTGAGAAGAAGCTGTTTTATACACTTTTCTTTCAGCAGAGAAATATCCATTTATTGCAGCTGACATTGAAATAAATGGTAAACTAAATGCTATTATTTTAAGTGGCATGTTTGTTATTTTATTATGGAAACATTTTTCCGTTATTATATTAGATAACAAAAGCAATAAAATACACGAAAATACTCCAAGTAGTAAACTTAAAATTATGCATTCTTTTACAGCTTTTTGAGCGCCATTTTCGTTTTTTTTGGCTTTTTCTTCTGAGGCTATTCTAGTTACTGCTAAATTGATTCCTGAAGAGGCAAGAGTTATTGCAAATGTGTATACGGACATTATAAGCTGGAAAATTCCCACTCCTTCAGCACCTATTTTGTTTGAAATATATACACTAAATATAATTCCAATACTTTGCATAAGTATTGCTGTTGCTGTTAAAATAGTTACATTTATTACAAAAAGTTTAGCTTTTCTCAAATTATCACCTTACTATAAAAAATATATGTTTTTTAGTAAAAAAGATGAATAAATTTTATTAATTAAAGCTTATTCTAAGTATTCAAGTACGACTATTTTTATAGGAGTTATGTATTTAAATTTGATTTTAATTTTAATAATTATTAAACTATTTAAGCATAATTTATAAAATTAGTTACAATTAAAACAAATTTATAAATATGTTATTTTCGTTTAATTAAAATTAATTCAATTTTTTTTAGTTACTATTATTACATTTTTTTATAAAATGTAAACAGTAACTAATAATTTAAAAATTATGAAATTTGTAGTCTTATTTTGTTGCAAAAATAAATATAATTTGATAGAATATTTGTATGCGTAAATGCAATTTTTGTAAATTAATTGTATTTTTTGTTAAATATAATATAAAGGGGAGTTTATGAAGAAATTTTTTAAGATATTTGGTTTATTTTTACTTTTTCAGATAATATATATACCACTTCTTTCAATACTTTTAGTATATTATGGACCGTTTACTAGTACACGTGATATGATAGTAACAACGGCTATGACAACGATGACTCATCAATATTTTGCAACTTTATTTTTAAGTCAGGAAAAAATTGATGCTATTCTTGCAGCTAATAGACCTGATGATAATATAGAATCACAGGATATGGATGATATTGATGTAAGCAAAACAAAGGCAGATGATGGTGTAGAGTTAGTAGATGTTAGTACAAAAAATTTTAAGGGATATTTACTTATAGTAAATGATCCATCAAGAGTAAAATTAGTTTCAGCACCAAAGATTGGTAAAGTGGGTTCAACTACTTCGCAAATTGTAGAAGCCTATGATGCTGTTGGTGGTATAAATGCTGGTGGATTTGAAGATGATGCACTCGGAACTGGTGGAAAACCTGCAGGTCTTGTAATAGAAAATGGTGAAATAACTTTTGGATCTAAAACAGCTACTTATAGTGTTGTTGGAATGGATAATAACAACAAATTAGTGGTATCTAATTATACTAATTATACTAAATTAAAAAGCTTAAATATAAAAAGTGCAGTAAGTTTTGGACCAGTAATAATAATAAATGGTAAGCCAACTATAGGAAGTGGTAGTGATGGAGGCTGGGGAATCCAGCCAAGAACAGCAATTGCACAAAGAAAAGATGGAGCAATACTTATGCTAGTAATTGACGGAAGGCAAGCAGGAAGTATAGGTGCTACTCTTAAAAATGTACAAGATATATTGTTAAACTATGGCGCGTATAATGCATTTAACTTAGATGGTGGTGCTTCTACTACTATGGTATTTAATGAAAAAGTTGTAAATACACCAAGTGATATAATGGGTGAGAGATATGTTCCAAATGCTTTCATTATAACTAAGCCATCAGTAGATTCTGGTAAAAATAGTACTAGCAATAATGGGGCAAGTAATAATGAATCAAAT
>HF991968.1:1963-4704 GCA_000433135.1 Clostridium sp. CAG:921 | reverse complement strand
AGATGAAAAAAACATTAAAAATATTTAACTATATAATATTTTTTGCATTTATTGGAAGTATTATAACTGTAGTTTCGCTTACTGTTGTAGATAATTATATTTATTCACTTAGTCAAACTAGTGCTGTAGCATCAAGTGTAAGTGGTAGTAATGAGAAAAATACTATAAAATCTCAAAAAAGCATTTCAATTGATAGTGAAGCAAAGTATTTACAATTTTCGTATAATAATAAATATTATGCGTTTTTGAAAGATAAATGCGTACATATAAATACATTAAAAGATGGAGCAGAGTATAGCGTTATAGAAGAAGATGAAGAAATATGCTATTTTAATTTGTTATATGATAAGAATTTAATAATTTATATAACAGCCGAACCAAGAGAAAACAATGTAACAAGACTTGTAATTAATACTTATGATATAGAATCTAAGAGAAAAGTGGTTTATAACAAGTTTAACATTACTAATTTTTCTCAAGTAAAAGATATGAATATGTCACCTATTATAAACATAATATATATTAATATTGAAACTAAAAGTATGACGTATACTAATAATACTATATATAAGATTGACTTATTTAATAGTATGTACCAAGTAAGGTCTGGTAGAATATATGATAAAATGATAATGCTTCAAACAAAGGACAATGTTTATTATGAAGATATCAATTCTAATATATATTATTCTGCAGGTCAAGTAAACTTATTTAAAAATAAAGTTGAGCTTATAGGAATAGATAGTGATGATAATGTATATTTTATTCAAAAAGATACAAAGTCAATTGTATATAAAGTGAAAAATGGAAAGATTATAGATACTATTAGATTATCAGATTCTGATGTTGTAACAACTTACACAAATAATGTAGGTACATATATTGTATATCCGACATATGTTATAAACGTTGCAGCCAGCAATCCATATAAAAGGATTGCTAGACTTACTAATTATGTTGAATTTTTGGCAATAAAGTCAAATACAATGTATTTAAAGACTAAAGATAATAAACTAATATCAACATCTATTTTAGAAGATGATGATTCAAATGAAGAAAATGAAAAAATAACAAATGTAATAGAAGATGATGAAACTACTACGACAACTAATACTAAAAGTACTGTTAATTCAACTAACAAAAATAACAATACTACAAATGAAAGTATTTCAACAAAAACTAATAAGGACAAAAAAGAAAATTTAGATAGTAATAAAAATAAGACTAATAATTCTACGTCAAAAGATACAAATAGTTTAGAAAATCCAAGCTAAGGAGGAATAGTTTATGGATATGAGTGTTATGCAAGCATTTGTGCTTGGAGTTGTACAAGGAATTGGTGAATTTTTACCAATTTCTAGTTCAGCACATTTAATAATTGTAAGATTTTTATTTAATTTTAAAGAATTGGAACCAGCTTTTGAGACTGCGTTTGACGTTGCTCTTCATTTTGGAACATTAATAGCAGTATTATTTGTTTTTTGGAAAGATTGGTTAGCTTTATTTAAGGGAGCTTTTTTAGGTATAACAAAGAAAGAAAAAACATTTGAAGGAAGAATGTTTTGGTATTTGGTTGCAGCTACAATCCCTGGTGCTGTAATAGGAATGATATTTGAAAGTGTAATTGAGGATTTAGTTAGATCAAATATGATAATTATTTCAGTTTGCCTTGCAATTATGGGTATATTAATATATATTGGTGATAAATGGGCTGAAAAAAAATATAAAAATCCAGTAGAATATAAAGATTTAACTTTTAAACAGACATTTATAATAGGACTTTCTCAAGCACTTGCAGTAATCCCTGGTTTTTCAAGATCTGGAACGACAATACTTGCAGCAAGACTTATGGGAATATCTAGAGAGGCAGCGGCAAAATTTACATTTTTACTTTCAACTCCTATTATATTTGGAGCTGCAATCATAAAAGTTAAAGACTTATTAATAGGAGGAGTTACAATGCCAATATTGGTAGGTATTGTTACAGCTGCTGTAGTTGGAGTATTTAGTATTAAATTTTTGTTAAGGTACATTAAGAAAAATGATTTTGCAGTGTTTGCATATTATCGTGTTATAATAGCAATAATTGTATTAGTAAAAGTATTTTTCTTTGCATAAAAATAAATATAATCAACTTACATTTTATAGTGTAGGTTGTTTTTTATACATAAATATTGAAATAACGGAATTTTAGATATATAATGTTAGTATATTTTTGAAAGGAAAAGTGAGATATATGTTAGATAATGTTGAGTTACTTGGACATAGTACTATAAAATTTACAAAAGACTGGACTATTTATTTTGATCCATTTAATATAAAAGATGAAAAACATGATGCGGATTTTATTTTTTGCACACATGCTCATTATGACCATTTTTCACCAAGGGATATAGAAAAGGTGATGAATGAGTATACCGTTATAATAACAGTAGAAGATAAGCTTACAGATGCATTAAAACTTGGCTTTAAAAATAATAATATATATAATGTAAAACCAGATTATAAATTTGATGTAAGAGGCGTAAAGTTTATAACTACATATGCTTATAATAAGGAAAAAATGTACCATCCAAAAGAAAATGAATGGGTAGGGTATGTTATAGATATTCAAGGAATAAAGTATTATATAGCAGGTGATACAGACTTTGTTGATGAAGTAAAAAATGTAAAATGCGATGTTGCTTTTTTGCCAGTTGGTGGCACTTATACGATGGATTCCGAAGAAGCAGCCAGTATGG
>HF991968.1:0-1948 GCA_000433135.1 Clostridium sp. CAG:921 | reverse complement strand
TATGGCAAACTTTATAAAACCAAAGATTGCCGTACCTATACATTATGGAAGTATAGTAGGTACTGCTCAAGATGCACAAAAATTTGTAAGATTATTAGATAGTGATATCAAAGGAAAAATTATGATGTGATAATATAATTGTAATGAGCTACTATGTGAGTGAAAATAACTCAAATAGTAGCTTATTATAATTTTAAACTAATTCATCTAGTGTTCCAAATTCATATCCCATATCTTCTAATTTAGTTAATAATTCATCCAATATCTCAGAATTTGTCTTTGATGTTGAATGTAAAAGTAATATTGCACCATTGTGAATTCTTGATAAGATTTTATTCAATGCTTCATCATGTGAAGGTTGAATATTTTTCTTCCAATCAACATATGCTAGGCTCCAAAATATTGTTTTGTATCCAAGTTCATTTGCCATTTCTAAATTTTTTAAGTTATATATACCTTGAGGCGGTCTATAATACTTTTTCATATCTTTACCAGTTAAATTTTTATATAATATTTCAACAGGTTTAATTTGATTTTTAAAATCTTCAAGTGTTTGCATTTTTGACATATTTGGATGATTCATTGTATGATTTCCTATTATATGCCCTTCTGCATCAATTTGTTTTATAACTTCAGGATCTGACTTTATAAGTGTACCAACAACAAAAAAAGTTGTTTTTACATTATGTTTTTTTAGTGCTTCTAATATTTTTGGAGTATAACCCGCCTCGTATCCTGCATCAAAAGTAATATATATTTTCTTTTTTGATGTATCAGAAATATAATAAGCGTTGTATTTTTTTAAATCCTCAGCTGTAGCATTTCCACTTGGAGGTTCACCTTTTATTTGAAATGAAAGACCCCAATTTTCATTTTGCTTTGCAGATAAAAAAGTTTTTAATGCAAAAGTTGTCGCTATAACAACAAGAATAGCTAAAATTATAACAAATATATTTTTTTTAGTTAAAATAACAAACATATTCTCACCATTATCCTTAGTCTATTATATTAATTAAAAAGTAGAAATATGTTATAAATTTTAAATAAAATAAGGTCTGTGATTTTATCAAAATAAAAGTTGTTGCTAAGTGGTAGAAAATATTAAAAATAGAGTATGAATTGTTAAATAATTCACACTCTACGTAAAATTTTGTAAATAAATTCTAAAGAATATTAAATTTGGTAAGATTTGCCTTCTTCAATTTCTTTTAAAGAGGTACCAGACTTTAGACAAACGATAGGACGAAAGCCTATTGCGGGATTACCAGAGTCATTGGAATAGATATTACCACCATAGTGTATTCGCATAACGCTTATAGTACCATTAGCAGATGGACTGCTAAGCCAATACGCATAAGCTTTATTCGTATTACTAATTCGATATAGTTCATCATTTTGTGTTAAATACTTTGAATTTGAGCTTGAATAGTAATCCCATTTTGAGCCTCCATCATCGCTCATTTTGTATCCTAAAGAATTTTCGGCTATAGATTGATACATATTACTTTGGTTAGTATATTGGTTATATGAGTCAAATACCATTTCAAGAGAAGGACCACCAACAACATACTTAGCACATCATTACCTTTAAATTTATCTGTCCAAATTTGTTTATCAAGTAAATATGCAACCGCTTTCATATCAGGGTTGGTACTAGAGTAACCTTTATCAAAATAATCTCTATTAAACCATTTCATATCTTCAGTAATGCTATCACTTCCTGCATAATCACTTAATATTTTAGTTAATGTAGCTGCTTTAGGGTAGTTAATACTTTCATTTGCAGGTTTATTACCTTTAGTAGTAGCAGGTAAATCAGCTACACTAATATAATCTGATGCAATTAAATATACATTGCTATTTGTAGCATAAAATATTCTCCACGTGTAGTTTTCAGATAAAGTATTAGTTGTAGTATAATTAACATAAGCACCATAATATTTTTGTG
>HF991967.1:15487-17362 GCA_000433135.1 Clostridium sp. CAG:921 | reverse complement strand
GTGTTTCTTTTTTAGATACCATAGGAATTAAAAAATTAAGCTCATCTTTTTTACTTAAACTTCCACTACAAAGTATTTTTATGGTATTAAATTTAAATATCTTAGAAATTAATGTTTCATTTATTTCAAATGCATTTATATACTCATCAAATATAACATACGACTTTGTAGTAATTTTACCGTATTTTATAAGTATTGCACCATCTACCTTTTTTAATCTGTAATCACTATATTTTATATAACTACTTATCATGCTATATAAAACAGGAAGTGCAATTGTAAAAATAGTAATTAAAAAGCCAATTAAATTATGTAAAATTTCATTTAGTATCGTTCCTTTTACTACCATGCCAAGAATAATATAAAATATATTTGAAATAACAATTATATTTCCAATAGATATATTAAGCAAGCTATGTATAAAAATATTTGATGAATTTATCTTTAATGAAAATATACTATAGTCGTCCATATTTTCTATGTTTTCATAACATTTTAGTTTTTTAGATAGTATATATGATTTTAGTTTTTTAACCTCGTCTTTTTTTAAAACTATATTTAAGTCTTCTTTATTGTTTTCAAATTTTTCAGTATATATTTTTAATCTGCAAACATTAAAAATTTTTTCAATTATATTTTGTTCAACCACAAAACCTGTTACGTTAGAAATAAAAAATTCAGATAATTCTACTAAAATTAAACTTCTATATACAATTATTTTGTCTTTATCAAATAATATGTTAGTCATCTTCCAATTTATAAAATTATATATCAAAACAAATAATAGAAATGCTAGAAATAAAAATAATAAAACATAACTATTTAATAAATTTCCATATTTATTTATTTTTGAAACAATTAATGCAAAGTTTGTTATTATAAGCACTGAAATTAGCCAAGTAAACTTTAATGAATTGTCAACTACACTTATTTTTTCAGGTTTTATGATGCTTTCTTGCAAGCAATCATATGAATTAACACCTCTATTAATCTTTTTATTAATCTTACTATTACTCATTTAAATATCTCCTATTATTTTAGAATTTATTTTATTATATACTTTTTCTAATGACTTTTCATCTAGCATATAAATTTTTATGTTTCCAGCTTTTGTTGATAAAATTAATGTTGAAATTTTAAAAATTCTACTTATTATGTTCTTTTTTACTTCCAGCTTATAAATATTTTTAAAAGTTACAATTTTTGTACTGGTTATAAATATACCAGATTTTGACTCTACCTTTTTATTATCTATATAATAACCAAAACTTTTATAAATAATATCTGGAATACGTATAATTAATATTATTGTTATTATAGTTACTATAAGAGTTAATCCAGAAAATAAATATACATATTTTGGAAAATCAAAATACTTTAATAAAGCACATGTACATACACACATAATAAGATAAGCTATATATATTAAAATGATAAGACAAACTACATATTCCTTAGATTTTACTGAAATTTTATTATATTCCATCTTAATTCTCCTCTTAACATATAATTATTTTTTGTAATAATTTTTATATAATTCATTTTTACATAATTATATAATTATTTTTAATTATTTTTAAGTATTTTAAATTTAACTAAAATTATACATGATAAAATAATACTAAATCTATGAATAAATATATTAATTATAACAAAATAAAAATAAAAATAAAAATAAAAGTAAAAATAAAACTTAAGTTAATTTATTAAATTACAAAAAAGTTATGAAAAAATAGCAAGAAAAAATGCAACAAAAAAAGTACCTAGCAACATCTAGATACTTGTTACTAAAAAATATAGTAACTATCCCCCTTATAATCACCTACTAAAGTCTTGTATACTTTGGATTTGAAAAATCATAATTGGTAAGCAAAT
>HF991967.1:14387-15430 GCA_000433135.1 Clostridium sp. CAG:921 | reverse complement strand
TATTTGTAACCAAATCGGTATAACTATAAGACAGTTTATTATCTGTTTCTGTTTCTTTTACGACAAAAAGGTTAGGATATGTACTGTCAATAACTCCACGACGACAGACACACTTATTTCTACCAACATTAGCCCTTAATAATATCTCTTGACCAACATAAGTTTCGACTTCTCTTTTAATTTTTGATAGTGAATCTTTTGAAACCATACAATATCACCCTAAGCCCCTCTGATACAGATTATAGCACTTTTAAAAGTTAAAGTCAAAGGACAAATTTCATCAAATTTTCACATTATTTCATAAATATGTAAACAAAAAAATGGCAATCAAACATTGCAATTGTATTTGATTACCATCCTTTTATATTTTTACATTTTTGTTACAATTATTTACACTATTTTTTACTATTTATGTATTCAATTGCTTTTTGCAACTGTGTATCTTTGTCTTTTTCGATTACAGAGAGATTTTTTACATCCTCTGGAAGCTCTACTTCAATATCTGGAGTTATACCATTTTTATGTATCTCTATTCCACTCATAGTATAGTACTTAGCAACAGTTATTGACATTGCACCACCACTTTCTAGTCTTTCAACTTCTTGTACTATACCTTTTCCATAAGTTTTTTCACCAATTAATACTCCCTTTCCAGAATCCTTAATTGCACTAGATAAAATTTCTGATGCACTAGCACTTCTAGAATTTGTAAGAACTGCAAGAGGAATATTTATTTGTTCATCATCTTCACACTTATATACTTTCTGACTACCATCTTTGTATACAAGTTTTAGCACGTCACCTTTTGGTAATAATAAGTCTAGTATATCAATTGTTTCATCAACAAGTCCACCTGGATTATCTCTTACATCTATTATAAGACCTGAAATATTTTGACTCATTAACTTGTCATATTCTGATTTAAATTGTTTATATATGTTATTATCAAAAGATAGTATTTTTATATAACCAATATTACCATCTAAAACTTCAGACTCTACATTATTTGCAGTAATTCTTTTCCTAGTTACTTCTTTTTCAAA
>HF991967.1:14174-14372 GCA_000433135.1 Clostridium sp. CAG:921 | reverse complement strand
TCTTTTTCAAAAATTTCACCTTTCCTTGAAATTGTAAGATTTACTTTAGTGCCTTCTTCTCCTTTTATTTCATCAACACATTTATTATATGTATCTAAATTTACTGTCAAATCATTTACCTTTAGTATAATATCACCTGGTTTTAAACCTGCCTCTAAAGCTGGAGAATCTGGCATTACACCAACAACCATAATTCCA
>HF991967.1:12118-14105 GCA_000433135.1 Clostridium sp. CAG:921 | reverse complement strand
GTTTCTGTACCAGATGTTAGCAGTTCATTAAATTCATCACTTGTTAGATATCTAGTATATGGATCTCCAGTAGCTGACGCAATACCGCTTATAGCCCCATCAACTAACTCATCCATATCTACATCATCTATATCTATATATTTTTTCTTTAATTGGTTTATGGCTTCATTAATTCTATCTAAATATTTTGCATTCTCACCACTAGAACTATTACTAAATACTCTATCAGATGTTCCCATATCCGATCTTACTACAGTAAGCAGGCACCATAATATTACACCAGATATAACTATTGTTAACGTTGCAATTATAACATCATTTAAAACTCTATTTTTATCCAATTTAAATTTTCCATTATTTTCTTCCAATTTATAAGTCCCCTTTTCAAATATTAATTATACCGCAAAAATTTATTATAGTCAATTATATGAAAAAAATTTCACACAAAACACATAATTCACATAGCAATACAAATATTCCCCAAATACTAATATATAGTGTATACAAAATATTTAAAAATATCCTTTCTTTTATAGTAAATTACGTATTACAATTGTCACAAATTTTATTAAAATCAACCTTTTTTAGCAACATAACTTGACTTATCAAACAAACTATTGTATAATTTAGTAGTAATTTGGAATACTTATTAATTTCGATACAAATTCAAGTATTTCCCACTGGAAGGAGGGAAAAAAATGCCAGGAATTAAAATAAAAGATAATGAGAGTTTAGATAATGCACTAGCAAGATTTAAAAAACAATGTGCTAAATATGGTGTTCTTGCAGAAATTCGTAAAAGAGAGCACTATGAAAAACCTAGTGTAAAAAGAAAGAAAAAATCAGAAGCAGCTAGGAAAAGAAAACATTAATATATATACGTAAATGACTCCACATTATCTTACAGATGTAAAGTCATTTTTTGTGCTCACCATAATTCATATGGTGAGCATTTTTGTATCCTAGTTTAATAAAACTTCCTTATTTCATCTTTTGTTAAGTATCTATATTTTCCACAAGCTAAATTCCCAAGTTTTAAACTAGATATCTGTACTCTTTTTAAATTTACAACTTCTAATCCAACAGCACTACACATTTTTCTCACTTGCCTATTTTTCCCTTCAGATATTATTATTTTTATTTTCTTCTCTCCAATTTTTTTTACTTTTGCCTCTTTAGTCACATATCCACCAATATCTACGCCTTTTTTCAAAGTCTCCACATTTTCGTTAGTTACAAAAGTATTAGTAGTAACAATATATGTTTTTTCAATTTTATTTTTTGGATGAGTAAGCATATTAGCAAATTCACCATCATTTGTAAAAAGCAACAGTCCCTCTGTATCCATATCAAGTCTACCAATAGGATATACCCTCACATTTTCTTTAATTAAATCAAGTGTACACTTTCTTCCAAATTGCTCATTATTTGTTGTAACATATCCACGAGGTTTATTTAGCATTAAATATACATATTTATTTTCTAATTCTATTTTCTTTTCATCTAGAAAAACTTCATCATTTTCTTTAACATCAGCTGACAAAATACTAACTACCATATCATTTATTCTTACCCTACCAGATAATATATATTCTTCAGCTTTTCTTCTTGAACAAACGCCACAAGCAGCAATATACTTATTTATTCGCATAAATTCACCTTTCATATTAAGTTTTATTTTTCCTTATTTTCTAATTTTTCTAATATCTTTTCAAAATAATCTGGAAGTTTAGAGTCAAATTCTATATAATTATTAGTTGTTGGATGAATAAATCCAAGAATCTTAGCATGTAACATCTGACCATGTACAGCAAATTTTGTATCTTTACTTCCATATACCTCATCACCAACCAGCGGATGACCAATAGATGACATATGTACTCTAATTTGGTGTGTTCTTCCAGTTTCAAGTGTTGCTTCAACTAAAGTAACATTTGAGCTGTAATACCTTCTTAACACTTTTATATGAGTTATTGCAACTCTTGAA
>HF991967.1:6606-12069 GCA_000433135.1 Clostridium sp. CAG:921 | reverse complement strand
TTTCTATCTTTTGGATTTCTTCCAATAGGCTTATCTATTGTAAGTTCATCTTCTTTTATTATCCCTTTAACTAGAGCAATATACTTTCTAGTTATACTATGAATTTTAAATTGCTGTGACAATTTTTTATGCGCTATATCATTTTTAGCAATAACTAATATTCCAGATGTATCTTTATCTATCCTGTGCACTATTCCTGGCCTTATAACTCCATTTATTCCAGATAAATTATTCTTATGAGTATACATTAAGGCATTTACAAGTGTTCCAGTATAATTTCCATTTGCAGGATGCACTACCATTCCTTTTTCTTTATTTACAATTATAACATCATCATCCTCATATATTATATTAAGCTTTATATCCTCAGCACATACATCTAAAGATCTAAGTTTTGGAATATTTACGGTTACTTTATCATTTTTTTTTAGAATATATCCTGCTTTTACCATTTTTCCATTTACAGTTATATCTACACTATCAATTAAATTTTTTACATAACTCCTTGTTATATTATCAAGCTTTGATGTCAAAAATACATCAAGTCTTTTTGACACATCTTCATCTGATACAATATAGTCCATCTTATCCTCCATAAAATTTGGTTATATACGCATAATAGATCCATTTATTTTTTAAACAAACTACATATTTGTTCTTTATTAAAAGTATAAGCTTTATTACAAAAGTTACATTTTATCTCTAAAACCCCATTGTTATTTTCAGCACTACTTAATGCTTCTTTTTTTCCTAGTGCTATTATTGCCTTTTCTATTCTTTCTTTACTACAGTCACACTCATATAATGGTACTTTTTCCTCAATACACTTTATATCATTATCGCCTGTAATTGTTTTTGCCACATCATCAATATTATTTAAATCTATCATTAAATTTGTAACACTAAGTATATTTGAATTTATAGCCTCAAGCCTATTTAATATTTCATCACTGCAATCTGGAAGTGGCTCAATCATATATCCTGCTGCCATCGCAACTTTATTTTCTTTAGAAATATTAACACCTAATAAAATTGCACAAGGTGTTTGTTCGGAAATGGTAAAATAATATGCAAAATCCTCAGCAATTTCACCAGAAATCAATTTACTATGCCCAATATACGGTTCTTTTAATCCTATATCTTTTATAACATTTAAATAACCATTTCCTATTGCTTTTGATACATCTAATTTTCCATTTTTATTTAAAGGAAGTGTAATATTTCCATTTGTAACATATCCTTTAATTTTTAAAGAATTATTTCCGCAAGTTACTATTGACTTTAACGGTCCATCACCTTTTATTTGTATAGTTAATCTATTATCTTTTTCTTTCAAATTACTTGACATTATAGTCGTCATAGCTAATGTCCTTCCAAGTGCAGCTGTTGCAACATTTGATAAGTTGTGTACTTTCCTTGCGTCTTGTACCATCTTTGTAACATTTACAACTGTTACTCTTACACTTGAATCATATGCTAAATATTTTTTTAAAACGTTCATATTTTCCTCCAATTTCATTAATTATTTACTAGTTTATTTTAACACTTTTTAATCATTTTTTCAATATATTTAATGATATATGCATAATATAATTAATTAGATTTACAGCACTTAAAACTTAACATAATTATTGACAACATTTTATGTGTGTGATATAATTAATAGTGTATATATTAGGAGGAAAAACATGAGAAATGTTAAAAATATATTTGTAATTTTTGCTTTAACTATTTTTATTGCAATTTCTTTTGGATCAAAAATAATCGCAGCAAATGGTATGAGTATTTCAGGACCATCAATTGTTATTGAAGGACAAGACCTAATTTTTACTGTACGATATGATGATAATGTATCATTTATAAAATTATCTGATGGAGATATTGTTTTAAATGGATTTACTGCATCAGGAAAATCAGTTACTGGAAGCGGACAAATACGAACTATAAAAATTACTAATATAAGGAGGACTTCGTCTGATTACGGAAATATAACTATAAATTCAGGAACAGGATATTTAAATTCTGTTACCAAGCTTCCAGCTACTACTTCTGCTACTTTTAGAATAAAAACTCAAACGCAAATAGTAGAAGAAACAACAAAACCAGCTAATAATACAAATAATGTAAATTCTAATACTAATAACAACAAACCAAGCACAACTAAACCATCAAATAACACAAGCAATAATCAAAATAACTCAAATAATACTACTAATAATGTTGAAAACTCAAATAATAATAATACTCAAGGAAATGATAATAAAAGTGATGTAAAAGACAATAATGAAACTGATAATAAAAATGATAATACTAATGCTTCAAATAATGAAAATACAGAAAAACCAGAAGAGCCTGCAATAAATTATGATGAAGTTATACCAAATCCAAATACAGGAAAGGAATTTTAAATATGATTAATATAAAAAAAAGAAAAGAAAGGAAATTAGTACTTATATCTTTATTTACTGTTTTTGTAATTGTAGTTTCTTACTTTATTGTTTCAGCCACTATTATAAACTATAAAAAGAAAATTCCTGGTAGCGATGAAATTACCAATACAGAAATCCCAGTAAAATTTTCTTATGAGGAAAATAGAGATTTGTGTAAAGAACTAAAAGATGTATCTGCTAATTACAAAGATGCAAAGGCATGGCTTAAAATTCCAGGAACTAGTATTGATTCTGTTATATACCAGTCTACTGATAATGATAGATATTTGCGTAACGATAAAGATAATAATCAAACTAGATGGGGCGAAAACTTTTTAGATTATAGATGTAATCTTTCTAAAATAAATGAACCTATGCAAAACATAATTATATATGGACATAATACTGAGGTAGATACAAGATTTACTCCACTTTTTAATTACCTTGATTATGAATATTATACTAAGCATCAATATATAGAACTTGCTACTTACGATAAAAATTATAAATTTCAAATATTTAGTGTGTATAAAACCACTACTGATTTTTATTACATAGATACATTATTTAAAGACATAGATAGTTATGGAGAATTCGTAAAGTCATTAAAAGACCAAAGCCAAATAGATACTAAAGTTGAAATATCTAAAGAAGATACTATTTTAACTCTTTCAACTTGTGACTATAGTAACACTAATGGCAGATTTGTTGTTCAAGCAAAACTTATAAAAGAATAATTAAGATCTAGGAAAATCTTAGATCTTTTTTTATATAAAAATTATATCTTTACTTTTCATCACCATTAACTTACTGTTTTAATATGTAGATTACATAACAATTGACTTTTTGATAAAAAAATGATATAATACATGTGTAGGTTGTTATAGTCCAAAGTAATTAATATTCAAGGAGTTTTTTTCCTTATTACATAGATAAAATTATAAATATAAAGGAGGAAATCATATGAAAAGATTTCTTTATGCCCACAAACGGGTAACTGTAAGTATTGCCTTTCTTACTGTTATGTTATTTCTTTACTTTAACAGTAAGATAATTTCATCAATTGCTGAACATCTTAATAGTTCAGCACAGGTTCAGGCTGCAAATGAAGGATATGTAACTATTGAAAACGAGGTACCACCGGTTACTGATATTCCAGATAACAGCACACACATTATAGTTAATAATGTAAATATTTTTAACTATAATGAGCACTGCAATTGCAGCATATGTACCCTTATTCGTTCAGGTGGTACACCAGATGCAAGCATGCCTATCCCACAAGACCATATAGAACCAGAAGATGCTCCGGAAATAGATGTAGAGGAGGCTATTAAAAATGGCTTGAAAGGCCTTAACGGAATTAGAGGTATAGAAGGAGTTAGTGGTGTTAATATAGATGAAAACACCACTATACAAATTAACAAATAATTTTATAAAAAAAAAACTAGTGAAGATTCAATATTTTGAGTTTTCACTAGTTTTTTTATTCTTCTTATTATATTCTATCTTAATTAATGAGATTTTTAAATATTATTATATCCATTCAAAATTCAACATTTTTTTTACTAATAGTATGATAATATATAAACGAGGTGGTATTATGAAATATGAATATGGTGATGGAAAATTAAAAATAGATTTAGATGAAGAAATAGATATTAATAGTTGCAAAAATTTAAGAGCAATTATTGACGGGTACATAATGAAGTATCAGCCAAAAGAATTTATTATGAATCTTAGTAATGTATCATTTATGGATAGCAGTGGTATTGGTTTACTAATTGGAAGATATAACTTACTTAAGTTAATGGATGCAAACATGACAATTTTAAATCCAACTCAAAATATAAAAAGAGTATTAGAACTTTCAAAAATTTCTTCAAATATAACTATGAGGAGTGAATAAATATGGAAAATTTTTTTAAATTAGAAATTAAAGCCTTAATAGAAAATATTCCTTGCGTACGAGTTGCAATTACTTCTTTTGTTTCAAATTTAAGTATAACAGTAGATGAACTTATGGATATAAAAACTGCTGTTTCTGAAGCTGTTACAAACGCTATAGAACATGGCTATTACAACATATTAACTGATAAATCTACTGTTATAATAAATGGATATTATATTTGTGATGAATATGATAAAGTAAAAATAGAGGTAATTGATACTGGAATTGGAATCGATGATATTGAACTTGCAACTACACCAGCATATACATCAAAACCTGAATTAGAACATGCAGGTATGGGATTTACAATAATGGAAACTTTTATGGATGAAGTTATAATAGATTCTAGTAAAGGTAGTGGAACTATAATTACAATGCTTAAAAATATAAGTAAGAAAAAAAGTAGTTAAATAAAATGTTAATCAAATATAAACATATGCTGTATTTAATATATTTATTTTTTAGTACTATTTTGTTATTTTGGATTTTATTAAGTTATTTATAGTACTATTATTGCTATCTGTTCTAAAAAAATAAATATTGACTTGTTATTTTTTATATTATATAATGTCATATAAGTAAAAAAATTTAAGGAGGTTTTTTATTATGAAAAAAATCTTTGTTATTGAAGGAATTGATGGTTCTGGTAAAGAAACACAAACTAAAGAATTAATTAGAAGGCTAAAAGAAAATAACATAAATACATATTCTATATCTTTTCCAAATTATAATGAACTATCTTCTGGACCAGTGCGCGAATACCTAAATGGTTCTATATCACAAAACACAAATGATATATCTGCTAAAGCTACTTCTTATCTTTTTGCTATTGACAGATATATAACTTTTAATAAGCACATAAAGTCATTATATAATGATAATAATACTGTGATTATATTTGATAGATATACTCAGTCGAATTTGATTCATCAAGGTGGAAAAATCATATCCAAATATGGACATAATTGTAAAGATAAATTAGATGAATTTTCAGATTGGTTATACAATCTTGAATACGTTGACTTAGAACTTCCAAAGCCAACTCTTACATTTTATCTTCATGTCCCACTTGAGGTTTCTATT
>HF991967.1:3731-6551 GCA_000433135.1 Clostridium sp. CAG:921 | reverse complement strand
AAATGATGAAAAAAAAGATATAAATGAAAGTAATCTAGATTTTTTAAAAAACTCTACAGCATCTGGACTATATTATGCAAAATCTCAAAATTGGAATATAATAGAATGTACTAAAGACAATAATATTAGAAGTATTGAAGACATATCAGATGAAATTTTCAAATTAGTCTTAAAATATATTGATTCTTAATAATAATTACAAAAAAATACTTAGAACTTAATTGTAAGTTCTAGGTATTTTTATACAAATTATAAAAAAGCAAGGGAACAACCTTCCCTTACGTACATCATATATTTTATGATCTTGGATGAGAATCAAAGTAATTATCATTTTTTGAATTCATATTAGCAATTTGTGTATACATCATAGTTGAAGCTATATCAGTATGTCCAAGTAATTCTTGAACTGTTTTTATTTCTGCTCCATTTTGCAACATATGCACTGCAAAAGAATGTCTAATAGAGTGTGGTGTTATATCCTTATCTATCTTAGCTTGTTCTTTATATTGCTTTAATATCTTCCAATAACCTTGTCTTGTCATTTTCTGACCATTAGTATTTATGAACAAAGTTTTCTCTTCTTCAGTCCTTATAAGAAGTGGTCTTACCTTGTTTATATACTCTTTAAGACATTTTAATGAAAGATTGCCAAGTGGAATATGCCTTTCACTATTTTTCTTTTTTACTTTTATATAACCGTTTGTTAAGTTAACATCTTCTAATTTTAGAGAAATCAACTCAGTAACTCTTATACCAGTTGAATATAATACTTCCAACATTGCCTTATCTCTTTGACCTTTTAATTCAGACAAATCAGGTTGTTCAAGTAATTTTTCTATTTCATCTTGTGTTAGTATCATCAAATCTTTTCTATCAACCTTTGGAGATTCAATATTTTCAACAATATTTTCTTCTACTAAATTCTTACTTAATAAATATTTGTATAGTCTTTTTACAGAAGCTATACTTCTAGAGATAGTAGGATTAGATTTTCCTTCTGATTTTAAATAATCAATATACTCCAACATATCATCTCTTGTTAAATCAAAAATTTTCTTTCCTTTTTCCTCAAAATAGTTAGAAAACTTCATTATATCTCTTTCATAAGAAACAATAGTGTTATTAGATGCCTGTTTTGCTTTTAAGCTCTCAATAAATTCATCTATTATAATTTTCATGTTTATTCCCTCCGACTACATGAATATTTTACACTATTTTATCAAAATTTGCAAGCTTTTTACCGAAAATTATGTAATGTTTATTTAATTGCTTTTTTGCTTATTTTATCAAATTTTATGCTTAAATGTTATAATTTTTCATATAACGATAAGACGTAGTTTGACGTTAATTGTTCAATAAATACACCTAAAAATACAAAAGAAAAAGATACAGCAATTCTAATGATTTCTTGAGCTATAATCATTATTTTTGTACCTTCTTTATTCATCAGTTTTAAATTTAAATTGTGTGCATTTGTACATGAATATATAAATGATACAATATAAAATATGTTAGGTAATACAACCATTAATGACGTTGCAATAATTCCATTTTTCAATCCAAATATGTAAAAAATAGTTGGAACATATAATCCAATAGAAAAGCCCTTTAACAAGCTAAGTGAACCAATCAAATATGGACATATAAATGAAAGTGCAAGAAGATATATTACCCCTGTCAATAGTATGTTTGAAATCATACCATTTTTTATAACATTAAATCCTGTAAATCCTTCTTTCTTTGATATTTCTAAAGTTTTTTTCATTGTATCAATTATTTGTAATTTGATATTTTCATTAATTAAATTAAAAAAAATAAGGCCACCAACTAGTCCAACTATAAGTACAAATAAAAAAACAGCTATCATTTTGTAATTTTTTAAAATATAATCTTCTAAATATTTCTTCATAAAAAAATCACCATACAACATGTTATGCCATATAGCCTTTTTTTATTCTAAACTAAATACGAAATTTCATAGATTCAGCCACTGCAAGTTTATCACAAATATTATTATACTTATTATCTGCATGTCCCTTTACTTTTATAAAAGAAACATTATGATAATTCATAAGTTTTAAAAGCTTCTCCCAAAGTTCAACATTCTTTACTGCAGTTCCATCTGACTTTCTCCAGTTTTTTCTTTTCCAACCGTATATCCATTTTTTTTCAACACTGTTTACAACATACGCACTATCACTATAAACAATCACATCACATGGCTCTTTTAGTATTTCAAGACCTTTTATGACGGCTGTTATTTCCATCTGATTATTTGTAGTAAGAGGTTCACCACCGGATATTTGTTTTTCTATACCCTTATATATTAAAACAGCTCCATACCCGCCTGGTCCAGGATTACCACTACATGCACCATCAGTGTATAATGTTATTTTTTTCTTTTCACCTTTTTTTATAACATTTTCATTCATTTTGTTTTCTCTCCTTGAAATATATTAATTTACATGTTATATTATATAATAACATAAAGTTAATAAAATGACAAGAAAGTAAAATAAAGAAATCTTTTAAAATAATAAACATGTTAAGAAAGGATAAATTATATATGTCTATAGTTGGTTTAATTACTGAATACAACCCATTTCATAATGGTCATGTATATCACATAAATAAAGCAAAAGAGATAACTAATTCTGATAGTGTTATCGTTGTAATGTCTGGTAGTTTTACCCAATCTGGTAATATTGCAATATACGATAAATTTAAACGTGCAAATGTAGCTATCAATTCTGGTGCTGACTTAGTGATAGAGCTTCCAACAATATATGCAAATTCTAGTGCAAACTATTTTGCTTTTGG
>HF991967.1:1535-3706 GCA_000433135.1 Clostridium sp. CAG:921 | reverse complement strand
GCTGTTAACCTTTTAAATAAGTTAAATATTGTAGATACCATTTGCTTTGGATCAGAAAATGATAACATTGACACACTTATTAATATTGCTCAATTTCTTATTCTAAACGACAACAAAATTCAAAGTGACATAAAATTTGAATTAAAAAAAGGTAACTCATATGCAATTTCAAGAGAAAATGCTTTATTAAAATACCTCAATTTAGAACAAATTTCAAATTTAAAGCTTCCAAATAATATTTTAGGAATAGAATATATTAAAAATTTATTTTTGCTAAAATCCAATATTAAGCCATTTTGTATAAAAAGAATTGGTGCCAATTTCAATGAATGTAGTACTGAATCTTTTGAAAACTTTGAATTTCAAAGTGCTACCAATATACGAAACTATATATCAAAAAATGTTGCAGACAATAACAACCATACAATAGAACCTTTAGAAAAATACGTTCCAAATTCTATGATTAATATAATAAAAAATTCAAAAGCTCTATTTAATGAAAGTTTATATGAAATTTTAAAATACAGGATAGTAAATTATGATATTAAACAATTAAACAATATATTTGAAGTTACAGAGGGATTAGAAAATAAAATAAAAAAAGAAATAAACAATAGTAATACTTACTATGAATATATACAAAATATAAAGTCAAAAAGATATGAACTTAGCAAAATCAAAAGAATGCTAAATAATCTAATTTTAAATATAACAAAATTAGATTTTGACTATGCATACAATAATAATATAACATATGCACACATACTTGCTTGCAATAATAAAGGTAGAAGTTTAATATCCAAGATTTCAAAATCATCAAATATACAGCTTGTAACTTCTATAAATGACAAATTATTACTAAATCTTCCAAAAGATATTAATAAATACATTACATTTGACATACTAGCTTCTAATATCCATTCAATATTATGTAATGAAAATATAAATAAAGACTATACAAATAGGTTATAACTATTCATATAGTCTTTTTTAGTATCACTGCATTATTTACTATATATATAATCTTTTAAATCTTTTACATTCAAATAAACATTTCCATCTTTGTCTATAAGCCAATAGCCACGCCTTTTTTCCTCCAACTGATCAACAGGTTTTACTACTTCATAAAGTTTTTCAAAATTTAATAGATAATAATCTGTTTTGGTATCCTTCAAAGCTATAAAACCTTTGATTTTTTCATATAGGTCATCATCGATCGAATTTTTTAATTCTTCAACATTTTTTGATGAATAATATATCTTTACATTAGAAGAATCCATAAATAGCTCTCTTATTGCTTCGGCTTGAGTAACACTACCTACACCATATACAGTTCTTTTAGTTATATACGATTTTATATCGCTTGATATCTTATCATATTTATAATCTAAGTTTCTTAAGAAAAATATGCTATTAATTTTACTTGTATATGCGTCATTATATCTAATATCAAATCCAAGTGGCTCTATTACATTAAAGGTTATAAGTACTATAAGTACAGAAAGTAGTGAAGTTATTGAAGACACAATAAGTCCTAAAAACCCAAAAATAAAATTACTTCCTCTTATTACTTTTATAGACATAACTAAGGCTATCAAGCATAAAACAAGACCTAAAACTGGTATATTATATAAAAATATACTAGCTATTACAAATAAGATAGTAATAATAACACTCGCCATACTTTTCTTCCTCCTATAATAACAAAAAGAGGCATAAATATTATTTTTAAACAACAACATTTAAGCCTCATTACTATTACCCTACTATATTAATTCAATAATTGCCATTTCAGCAGCATCGCCACGTCTTGCAACTAATTTAATAATTCTAGTATAACCACCTTTAGCATCATATTTTGGTGCTATTTCATTAAACAATTTTTCAGTTAAGTCTATAGTATTTCCCTTAGAATCTTTAACTTTATTTAATGTTTTAAACATTTTTCTTCTAGCAGCCAATTTTGATGGTTTATCAACTTTTACCTTCTTAGTAATTATTTCTCTATCAATAACTTCATACTTATTACCATTTTTTGAAGTCTTTTGAACTTTTACTTTCTTTCCATTTTTATCAAGTTTTGCTTGAGAAACAGTTTTCTCTTTTTCTTCAAAATTATCTTTTTCTTTGATTGCTAAATCAACCAAACTATCAGCAAGAGGATTTACTTC
>HF991967.1:0-1492 GCA_000433135.1 Clostridium sp. CAG:921 | reverse complement strand
CCTACCATTTAATATTAAAGATGTAACAAGTCCATTCAATAAAGCTTTTCTTTGTGAAGTTGTTCTTGAAAGTTTTCTTGTACCTGCCATTTTAGTATTTCCTCCTTTTTTAGTCTTCTTTATTCTTAAATTCTAGACCTAAATCTGCAACCTTTTTAATTACTTCCTCTAGTGATTTTTTTCCTAAATTTCTAACCTTAATCATATCCTGTTCAGATTTATTTACAATATCTGCAACCGTATGAATACCAGCTCTTTTCAAGCAATTATAAGATCTAACAGAAAAATCTAAATCCTCTATAGCAGTCTCTAAAAGTTTATCCTTCATAGATAATTCCTTTTGAGACATAATAGACATTGTCTTTGCTATTTCAGACAAATCTATAAACATTTCCAAATGTTCATTTAAAATCTTAGCAGCCATGCTCAAAGCTTGATATGGCTCAATGACACCATTAGTCCAGATTTCCATAATTAATTTATCATAATCTGCATCTTGACCAACTCTAGTCTTTAAGACTTCAAAATTTACTTTTTTTACTGGAGTAAATATTGAATCGATTGGTATTATATTAGGAGACATTGTTGGTTCTTTACTTCTATCACCTGCAACATATCCTCTATTTTTTACAGCAGTCATATCAATATTTAAAACTCCGCCTTCATCTACATAAGCCAAATGTAAATCTTTATTTACAACCTCTATAGTAGAATCAGTTATTATATCTCCAGCAGTTACTTCACATGGACCAACAGCATTAATCTTTAATTCTTTTTGCTCTGTATCACTAGATTTTAAACAAACTTGTTTTAAATTAAGGATCAAATCTGTAACATCCTCTGTAACTCCTGGAATTGTAGAAAACTCATGAGTTATTCCATCTATTTTTATAGTATTTATAGCATAACCTGGTAAAGAAGAAAGTAAAATTCTTCTTAAAGAATTACCTAATGTAATTCCAAAACCTCTTTCAAGAGGTTCTACCTCAAATCTTGCATAATATGTATCAACATTAACTTCAACACATTTTATTTCTGGTCTTTGCATTTCAATCATTTTATTTCCTCCTTTTAGCACGCTCTGATTACACGCACTATATAATAACAATCAAATGATTTTTTATTACTAGTTCTTAGAGTATAACTCAACTATTAGGCTTTCAGAAACATCTAAGTCTACATCTTCTCTTACTGGTTTTCTAACTACTTTTGCTTCTAATTTTTCTTTATCTACTTCCAACCAAGCAGGTACTGCCTTCAATTTATTTGTTTCTAAAGTATTAACAATTGCCTTATTATCCTTTTTAGCATCTCTTACTTTTATAACATCTCCAACTTTACAGATATATGATGGTATATTAACTTTTTTACCATTTACTTCCATCATAGCATATCCAACAAGTTGTCTTGATTCAGCTCTTGAATTACCAATACCCATTCTATAAGCAACATTATCAAGTCTTAACTCTAATTGTTCAAATAAAATATCAGA
>HF991966.1:26629-37782 GCA_000433135.1 Clostridium sp. CAG:921 | reverse complement strand
ATATTTTGGGTAAAACGTCAAAATGGTTTTTATAATCTTTTAGATGAAAATGGAGATTTGTACTTTGATGAAGACTTTCTTGAATTAAAAGAATTTAGCAATTACAAAATTATCTTCTTAAAGCGAAAAAATGGACATTGGAATTGTATAAAAACTGGAGGCAAATTATTACTTGAAAATGACTTTGCATTATTTCGTGGATTAGATAATAATGGGACTACTGCAATAATGTTTGACGATGGTACATGGAATTATTTGAACTGTGATGGTAAACTTCTTTTAAATGAAAATTTGTTGGAAGCATCAAATTTTGAATATCTTGGTATAATTGGAGTAGCTAAAGTAGTAAAGGAGGCAGGAAAAGTATCTTATTTAAGAAGTGATGGTGTGTTTATCTCTGAAAAAGAGTATTTTGAACTTGTTAAAAAAGATATGAAAGTTAAAATTTCAAAATCTAGAAATTCTTATAAAAATTTAGTATAATAAAAATGGGGTAGATTATTAAATAAAATCTGCCCTGTTTTTTATGCTAAAATTGTTTTATTTTTTTATAAATTTTTGGAATATTTTTAATAATAAGTGAATATAATATAGTAGATATAAATAAAAAGCATCAAAATTAATATGGAGGTGGATATATGGAAAGAAATAATTATGTAAGTAGTTATGTATGCAATGAGTGTAGATATGCTATAAGGGAAGAAATTGCAAATGAAGCAACTTTGCTTGGAATTGATGTGACAGAATGCGTAGTATATATTGCATCAGAAAAATCTTACTATACTGATGTTGAAATGGCTATGCTACAAATCATTAAGTGCAAAAAATGTAAAAAGTATTATGATGACGTTGAAAAAATTAGGCAGCTGGCTGAAAGTATTCCACAATGTTTTAAGTCTATGAATGAAATTCCAAATGGTAGTCTTACTAAAATTTCATTTGAGGCGGAGGAAATAAAAAAGTATGCAAAATATACACTTTGCAAGCAAAAAACTCTGCTTAGAAGAATTATTAGAGAATACATTGAATATAGTAATTCAAAAAAAGTAGACTTTGTAGAAATGTCTAAGTTTGTAAAGGAAAATAACGCTGGTCTTGAATATTTTGCTCATCCACTAAGTCTTAAATTTTTCTATGAAAACTTTTATAAAGTTTGATAGGCAGGAAAGTAGGGAAGAAATTTTCCCTGCTTTTTTGTAACTAATGTATTATATTTTCATAAAATAGTTATATGAGAAGGTGAACTTATGGAAAAACTAGTGTATTGTGATCATAGTGCAACAACATATATAAAAGATGAAGTATTAAATGAAATGTTACCTTATTTAAAGTATAACTTTGGAAATGCATCTTCAAATTACAGTTTAGGAAGAATATCTAAAAAAGCATTAGAAACATCAAGGAGTAAAATAGCAAGTATTATAAATGCAAATCCAGAAGAAATATACTTTACGTCAGGTGGAAGTGAATCTGATAATTTAATAGTATCTGGAATAGCAAGAAAATATAAATCAAAAGGAAAGCATATAATAACTTCAAAATTTGAGCATTTAGCACTTTTAAACACGTGTAAAAATTTAGAAAGCGAAGGTTTTGAGATTTCATATATAGATGTTGATAATAGTGGTATGATAAAAATAGACGAACTTGAAAAAGCAATAAGAGACGATACAATACTTATATCTATTATGTATGTAAATAATGAGGTTGGTACAATTCAAAATATAGATAAAATATCAAATATTGCAAAAAAAAATGGAATATTTTTTCATACTGATGCTGTTCAGGCATTTGGAAATGTAAATATAGATGTAAAAAATCAAAATATAGATTTACTTTCAATGTCTGCACATAAGTTTTATGGACCAAAAGGTGTTGGTATTAGCTATATACGAAGTGGAATAGAATTTGAACCATTAATATACGGTGGACATCAAGAAAAATGTAAAAGAGCTGGTACAGAAAATGTAGCAGGAATAGTTGGCGCAGCCAAAGCATTAGAAATAGCCAGTATGTCTATTAATTATCACAATGAAAAAATGCGAGAATTTAGAGATATGTTTCTTTATAATCTAAATGCAAATAACGCTAAAATCCTTATAAATGGTAGTATGAAAAATAGGATACCAGCAAATTTAAATATATTTTTTGAAGGAATTGATTCACAAACTATGTTGTCTTTGCTTGATATGAATGGTATATGTGCATCTAGTGGCAGTGCTTGTAATAGTAGTGTGGTAACACCTTCACATGTACTTACTAGTATGCATATTCCAAGTAAAATTGCAAATAACAGCATAAGATTTACTTTTGGAGAAGCAAATAATAAAGAACAGATAAGATTTTTATCTTATGTAGTTTGTAATATATTAAAAGATGTAAAAAATGGAAAATATTTAAAATAATTATTTAAAAGCAAAATGCTTAAAAATTACAATAAGAGTAAGGAATATTATTACGTTGTCCTTACTCATTTTTTGTTTTTACTATTAATTAATATTACTTAAAAATTGCATTTTAAACAAATGTTTATTATTGTAAATAACATATCTGTGAAATTTTGTGAAAATCTAACTTTTTTTTCAAAAATGCTTGATTTTTGTATTAAAGTATACTAAAATTATAACTAAGTGGTATAAAGTGGAATGAAGTGGTAAGAAGTTGGAGGTGATGTTCAATGTTACTTGGAGAATATAATCATAACTTAGATGCTAAAGGAAGGGTAAGTGTTCCTTCAAAATTTAGAGATGATCTTGGCAGTGTGTTTATAATTACCAAGGGACTTGATAATTGCCTTTATGCTTATTCAAAGGATGAATGGAAAATCTTTGAAGAAAAATTAAAAAATTTACCATCTAGTGCAAGAAACTTTGTTAGATTCTTTTTTGCAGGAGCTACTGAAGTAGAGGTAGATAAGCTAGGAAGAGTAAATATACCACAAAATTTGAGAGAGTATGCATCTCTTAGTAAAGAAGTTTGTATAATAGGCGTATCTACGAGAGTTGAAATATGGGATAAGCAAAAATGGGAAGATTACACAAATCCAGATAATATGGATGTTGAACAAATAGCTAGTCAGATGTCGGAACTTGGCATTTAGACATAGATTCTACTAAAGAAAAAAGGATATTAATGGATGTAAATTGATATTGTAAAAAACAAAAGAAAAAATTAAGGTGAACATAAGAGGTAAAGTCACACAAACAAAAGAAAAATTATAAATTTACAAAAGAAAAGGCCATTTTGGCAAAGATGATTGTTGATAAATATTTAATAAACAAAAGATAAATACATTTAGAATAAAAGTTACTTTTAGTAGCTTAAAATGTGAAATATTTGATACAAGTTAAAATATGAAAATGGAGTAAATATGGAATTTAAACATAAGTCTGTTCTATTAAATGAAAGCATAGAAGCGTTGAATATAAAAAAAGATGGAATATATGTGGATGGAACACTAGGCGGTGGAGGACATTCATATGAAATTTTAAAAAGACTTGGAAAAGATGGAAAATTAATTGGAATAGATAGAGATATTGAAGCAATAAATGCAGCAAATGCTAGGCTTGGTTCATTTGAAAATTTTTATGCTGTTCATGATAATCATGATAATATAATAGAAATACTAAAAAGAATGAATATAAGTGCAGTAGATGGGATATTGCTTGATTTAGGAGTATCTTCTTATCAACTTGATGAGGCAAGTAGAGGATTTAGTTATATGCATGATGCAAGACTTGATATGAGGATGAATAGAGAGGATAGTTTATCTGCATATGAGGTTGTAAATGAGTATTCTGAGGAAGCACTTAGTAAAATATTTTTTGATTATGGTGAAGAGAGATATTCAAGACAGATAGCAAAAAATATTTGTAAAAAAAGACAAGAGCAAAAAATAGAAACAACATTTGAGCTTGTAGATATAATAAAAAAATCTATACCAGTTAAAGCTTTAAATGAAAAACAACACCCAGCTAAAAGAGTATTTCAAGCTATACGAATTGAGGTTAATGATGAACTTATAAAATTAAAACAATCTGTAATAGATCAAATAATGTCATTAAATCCTGGCGGTAGGCTTGCAATAATTACTTTCCATTCATTAGAAGATAAAATTGTAAAACACACATATGAAGAAATAGAAGGAAGATGTACTTGTCCTAAGGATTTTCCAGTATGCGTATGTGGATATAAATCATATGGAAAGATCGTAAACAAAAAGGCGATCATATCAAAAAAAGAGGAATTAGATGAAAATCCAAGAGCAAGGAGTGCAAAGCTTAGGATTTTCGAAAGAGGTATTGAAAATTAAGGTTAAGAGGTGAGTAGTTAATGCCAGCGTTAAAATCATATAATGATTTTTATGAGGATGGAAATGCTGTACGAAAAAGTAGTCAAAATCAAGAAAAGAAAAGCAATATATCCACTAGAAATAGAAGATATGGCAAAAATAGAATAAGATCAAAAGTACAGCCAAAATCTAAAAAAAACACGCTGGTAGTTAGTATGGTACTAGTCGTTTTTGCTATGAGTATGATTATAACGTATAGATATAGTCTGATAAGTGAAAAAAATTTGAAAGTACAAAAATTAAAAAGTTCACTTGCTTCAGTTGAAGCTAAGCTTTTAAATAAGCAAATTGAGATAGAACAAAAAACAGATTTAAATAAAATAGAGGCTTATGCTAAACAACAACTTGGAATGCAAAAGCCAGATCAATCTCAGACAGTATATATAGACACTTCTAAATCAATTCAAATGGTCGAAAAAAGTAATGATACTACAAGTATAAATAGTGTAATTGATACTATTAAAAATTTCTTTAGTAGTATATTTTAAAAAAAGCAGTAATAACCAAGACGAAATTTAAGTATTATGTAGTAGGACTTAAATTTTTACTTGGTTTTTTTTGTTAGTTATGATATAATAAATTAGAAACGAGGAGGGGTATTAATTGGCGTATATGAGCCTTAAAAGCCAAAAAAGAGTTATAAAAATGCTACTAGCATGTTTGCTAATTGCATTGGTACTTGTTATACGTCTTATATATATACAAGTTATAAAACAAGAGCATTACACTCAAAAAGCATATGAACAACAAACAAGACAAAGAACTGTGGCTGCTAAAAGAGGAACTATATATGACGCTACAGGGCAAAAAGTACTTGCTCAAAGTGTTTCTACAAATGTTGTTACTGTTGTTCCAAATAGTATTGAGCAAAGTAAAAAAGAAGAAGTAGCAAAAAAACTTGCACAAATACTTGAACTTAGTAGCGAAGATATACTTGCAAAATTAAATAAAAAAACCGCAAGTGAGAAAATTGCTAGTAAAGTAGATGAAGAAAAAGCAAATGAGATTTTGGAATATATAAGCAGTGCAAGTTTATCTGGAATTAGAGTAGATGAGGATACAAAAAGAGTATATCCATATGGTACTTTAATGGCTCATGTACTTGGATTTGTTGGTTCTGATAATCAAGGACTTTATGGAGTTGAAAAATCTTATGAGGATGAACTCTCAGGCGTGCCTGGAAAAATAGTTGGAAGTACTGATGTAAAAGGAAGAGAGACTCCATTTACAAATGAACAATATATAGCACCAACTGATGGAAAAGATATAGTGCTTACTATTGATGCAACTATACAATCAATTACGGAAAAATACTTAAATAAGGTAGTAACCGAAAATCAAGCAGAATATGGAATGGCTGTGGTACTTAGACCATCAACTGGTGAAGTGCTAGCACTTGCAAATTCTCCAACATTTGATCCAAATGATCCTTTTACTCCAAATACTGATGAATTAAAACAAAACTGGGATACAATGTCTTCAAAAGATAAATCAAATGCACTTACTAATATGTGGATAAATAAAACAATTTCAAACACTGCAGAACCTGGTTCTACATTTAAAATTGTAACAGCGACAGCTGCACTTGAAGAGAAAGTTACAACTATGGATAAAGCTGCTGATTTTAATTGTGCGGGTTCAATGAAGATTGGAACGTGGAGTATACGTTGTTGGAGATATTATAGACCACATGGTCAAGAATCTTTACGACAAGGGATAATGAATTCATGTAACCCAGTATTTATGCAAGTTTCTCAAAGAATAGGAATTGAAAAATATTGTAATTATCTTGAAGCTTTTAATTTGTATTCAAAAACTGGAATCGATTTACCAGGTGAAGCTAGCGGAATAATGCATGATAAAAATAATATGACTGTGGTAGACCTTGCTACAACATCTTTTGGTCAGACTATTTCTATTTCAACTTTACAAACTGCTGTTAATTACTGTGCTATAGCAAATGGTGGATATATGGTAACTCCATATGTTGTAAAAGAAATAAAAAGTGGAAGTGGAAATTATGAAAAAGTTACTACATCAAAAGTATTAAAACAGATAATGTCTGAAGAAACTTCTGGTAGTATACTTAGTGCCTTAGAAGATACAGTATCTACTGGTACTGGTAAGGGCGCTAAAGTAAATGGATATAGGGTAGCAGGAAAAACTGCAACTGGTGAACAAGGAAGAGGAGAAAACTTAAAATATATGGCAGGATTTGCAGGAATAGCGCCAGTAAATAATCCAGAACTTGTTGTAGTTGTAAATGTATATGGACCACAAGGTGAAGCAGGTCATGGTGGTGGTACTATATGTGCACCTATTGTTGGATCTATACTTGATGAGTCACTTAGATATCTTGATATAGCACCAGATTATACTATTGAAGAAAATCAAATAAAAGAAAAGGTCGTACCAAGTATTGTAGGACTTACTGTAGAACAGGCTACTAAGACTTTAAAGGAACAAGGATTTTCGATTGCTTCTGATGTAGAATTAAAAGCTAGTGATATTGTAAAAGCGCAAATTCCTAAATCCAGTGCAGCATTGATGGAAGGATCAACTATAAGGGTATATACAACAGATGATCAAAAACAAACAACTACAGTGCCTGATGTTAGAAATATGACGGCTTCAAAGGCAATATCAAAATTACAATCAGCCAATTTAAATGTAAGAGTGGTTGGAAATGGATATGTACTTATGCAGGATCCATCCGTAAATACTATTCTTGAGAAGGGTTCAATTGTTACAATAAAATGTGTAGATACTACTGAACTGCCATAAAATGTAGAAATAAAGCAAGTTAAAACTTTGAATTTAATAAAGAAAAATATGATATAATTAGTGGTAATAATTATTACAAGGAGTGAATAATATGTTTTTACAATATTTAATAGAAGATTTAAAAGATATAAAAAGTGTAAATGGAAATACACAAATAGAGATTTCAAAAATAGAATATGATTCAAAAAAAATAGAAGAAAATGATTTATTTGTTGCAATAAAAGGCTTTAGAGATGATGGAAAAAATTACATTAAAGAGGCAATAGAAAATGGGGCCAAGGCAATTATTGTAGAAGATGAGATAGATATTGAAGAATATCAAAATATAACGTTTATATTTGTTGAAAACGCAAGAATTGCACTTGCACTTTGCGCAGCAAGATATTATGATTTCCCAGCAAGAAAATTAAAAATAATTGGAATTACTGGTACAAAAGGAAAAACATCTACAGCGTATATGATAAGAGATATATTAAATGCTTCTTCAAAGCAAACGGGAATGATTGGAACAATATACAATACCTATGCTGATGTTAAAATAGAAGCAACAAGAACGTCTCCAGAGAGTCTAGATTTGCAAAGGCTTTTAAAGCAAATGGTTGATGCAAATCAAGAGTATGTTGTAATGGAAGTAAGTTCACATGCCTTAGAACTTTATAGAGTGTATGGTATACACTTTACAATAAGTGTATTTACAAATTTATCACAGGAACATTTGGATTTTCATAAAACAATGGAAAATTATTTAGTAGCTAAAGCAAAGCTTTTTGAAATGTCTGATTTTGCCTTAATAAATGGTGATGACATTTATGCTCCTAAACTTTTAAAAATGATAAAGTGTAAGACAGCCACTTATGGCCTTGATAATGAGGTGAATTTAACAGCATCTGATATAAGAATTAATGCGTCAAATGTAGAGTTTAAGATGTATGTAAATAAGATGCTTGAGACAATACAAATTGGAATACCTGGTAGATTTACAGTGTATAATGCTCTTGCTGCTATTGGGGTATGTAGTTTGCTTGGATGCCAGATGGATGCTATACTTATGGCTCTTAGTGCTGTAAAAGTACCAGGAAGAGCAGAAATAATACCGCTTGCAAAAACATTTACTGTAATGGTTGACTATGCACATAATCCTTCTAGTTTAGAAGCAATTTTGTCTTCTGTTAAAAAATTTGCAAAAGGCAGAATAATTTTAGTGTTTGGCTGTGGTGGAAATAGAGACAAAGAAAAAAGAAGTGTTATGGGAGAAATAGCAGGAAAAATGGCTAATTTTACTGTAATAACTACAGATAATCCAAGAGATGAATCACCGAAAAAAATTATGAGTGATATAGAAAAAGGAATAAAACAAACAAGAGGACTTTACAAAATTATTGAAAATAGAAAGCAAGCAATTGCATTTGCTATGCAAATTGCTTGGAAAAATGATATTGTTATAATTGCTGGTAAAGGACATGAAACTTATCAAGAATTAAAAAATGGTAAAAAAATACCTTTTGATGAGAGAAAAGTTGTTGCAAGTATTGCAGAGAATATGCCTGATAAAAATATAGAATAGTTATAACTTTAACTAAATTGTATATGGTAAAGCAAAAAAATAAAGACGAGGAGATAAACATGAACACACAAACTTTAAATTTAGTAATAGCTTTTGTAGCTACAGTAATTTTAGGTATTATTGTAGTTCCAAAATTAAGGAAAAAGAAAGTTGGTCAAATTGTAAGGACAGATGGACCAAAGGAACATTTAAAAAAGCAGGGTACGCCTACGATGGGTGGAATAATTATGATAATTGTTCTAGTACTTATACTTGGATTTAATATAGTCTCGCATAAAATATTAATACTTCCAATAGTTTCAATACTTGGATTTGGAATAGTAGGATTTATTGATGATTATAAAAAGCTTATAAAAAAAGATGCAAATGGTTTGTCACCTGCAAAAAAAATGTTGGGGCTTTTTATAGTTACAGCGATTTTTATATTATTGTATTTAAATGTATTTAATTTAGGAACAGATATAATTATACCAGTAGTTTCACAACCAGTTACTCTTAGCATAGGAGCGTTTATATTTTTTACTGCATTTATTTTGCTTGGAACTACAAATGCACTTAATTTAACAGATGGTCTTGATGGACTTGCAACTGGTGTGTGTGCCATTATAATGACATTTTTTACAATAATTGCAATTAAAAATCAAAATACAGAAATGATAATACTAGGTTCTAGCACTGTTGGAACATGTATAGCATTTTTGTTATTTAATTTTCATCCTGCTAAAGTATTTATGGGGGATACAGGTTCACTTGCACTAGGAGGTGCGATAGCCTCAATTGCTATTATATTAAAGATGCCACTTTACTTAGCTATTGTAGCATTTGTTTGTATAATAGATACCTTATCTGTTATATTACAAGTTGCATATTTTAAGATTACAAAGGGGAAAAGATTATTTAAAATGGCGCCATTTCATCACCATTTAGAATTAAGCGGAATGAAAGAAACTAGTGTTGTTATACTATTTTGGATGGTAACGGCAGTATGTTCAGTGGTTGCTTATTTTGTATAGTAGCTCGAAAAAAAATAGGAGTTGTATATGAAAAAAATTAGTATTGTAGGAAAAGGCAACAAAAAAGAAGAAAAAAAACTTGATTTTAGCATGCTTGTTACAATTTTGATATTACTTAGTATGGGGCTAGTTATGGTTGCTTCAGCAAGTTCATATTATGCACTTAGTACGTCTGGTAATAGTACTGCATTACTTCAAAGACAGTTGATGCTTGCAATAGTAGGAGTTATAGCTATGCTATTTATATCAAAAATTGATTATACTAAGTATAAAAAGGCAAGTTATATATTTTATATTATTTCTATTCTTTTGCTTATTGCAGTATTGACTCCTCTTGGAGTTAGCAGAAATGGTGCTAAAAGATGGCTTGGGTTTGGTGAGAGTTTTACATTTCAGCCATCTGAAATAATGAAAATAGCACTAGTAATGGCAACAGCTGCTTATATATCAACAAATCCAAAAAAATTAAATAATATAAAGGGATATTTTATTCCATTTTTGCTTCTTATGGCAGTTGTTGTTGTAATGTATTTACAAAAACACATGAGTGGTACAATCGTAATGGGTGTAGCATCTATATCGATTATATTTGCAAGTGGTATAAATATAAAGCCTAAGTATGTAATAGCTGTAATTATGCTGATATTAGTAGTTGGTGGAGCTTTTATAGTAACAGATGAATTTAGATTAAAAAGAATATTTTCATTTTTAAATCCAGAAGAAAACATAAAAGATGGAAACTGGCAAGCTGCTCAAAGTTTGTATGCTATAGGTTCTGGTGGAATATTTGGAAGAGGTATAGGTCAAAGTCGTGAAAAGTATCTTTGGCTTCCAGAGGCACAAAATGATTTTATTTTCTCAGTTTTAGGAGAAGAGTTTGGTCTTGTTGGTACAGTTACAGTTTTAAGTGTTTTTGTATTTTTCATATATCGTGGATACAAAATTGCAATAACTTGTAATGATTTATTTGGATCACTAATAGCTACAGGTATAACTAGTGTATTTGCATTACAAATATTTGTAAATGTAGCAGTTGTAACCTGTACAATGCCAGTTACTGGAATGCCATTACCATTTTTTAGTTATGGTGGTACGGCACTTCTTATAAATTTATGTGCAATGGGATTATTACTTAGCGTTTCTAGAAACTGCAAAAATGATTGATTGAATTAATTATTGAGTGTAATAAAATTATAAAGAAAGGAGATTATAACATATATACTTAGGAGAGTTAATTTTAGTATATATGTTATAAATTTAAGTATGAGAGTTATATTTGCTTGTGCAGGTACTGGTGGACATGTAAATCCAGCAATAGCTATTGCAAGAATAATACAAAAAAATGAAAAAGATTCAGAATTTTTATTTATTGGTACTAAAAACGGTCTAGAAAATAAGTTAGTAAAAAATGCGGGTTTTGAAATTGTCCATATAAGAACTG
>HF991966.1:26292-26613 GCA_000433135.1 Clostridium sp. CAG:921 | reverse complement strand
ATATAAGAACTGGAAAATTATTAAGAAAGTTAACATTAAAAAATGTAAAAGCTATTTTTGACACGTATGCAGGAATTGGAGAATCAATAAAAATCCTAAAAGATTTTAAACCTGATTTAGTAATAGGAACAGGTGGATATATTTGTGGACCTGTTATGCTTGCAGCCAAAAAATTAGAAATTCCATACATGCTTCATGAAAGTAATGCATATCCTGGTGTTAGTGTAAAACTACTAGCTAAAAAAGCAAAATATGTTATGCTTGGATTTGAAGATGCTAAAAAGAGATTAAAAAGACAAGATAATTTAATTTATACTGGAA
>HF991966.1:26012-26280 GCA_000433135.1 Clostridium sp. CAG:921 | reverse complement strand
TAATTTATACTGGAACTCCTGCAAAGTTTAATATTGACGAATTTGATAGTTTGGAAAAAGATGAATCTAAAAAAGAATTTAACATTGAAAAAATTAATAAAAAGATAGTACTTGTTACATGTGGTAGCCAAGGTGCAAAAAAAATTAATGAAACTGTTATACAAATGGTTGCAAAGAAAAGGTCAAAAGAATATTTTATAGTGTTAGTAACTGGAGAAGCAACTTATGATAGTATGCGTAAGGAGTTAGATGAACTAAAAATAGAAAA
>HF991966.1:19409-25941 GCA_000433135.1 Clostridium sp. CAG:921 | reverse complement strand
GATAAAATGTATAAAGCGTGCGATATGTGTATAACAAGAGCAGGGGCTATGACTATTACTGAGTTAGCACTTGCAGCTAGACCAGCGATTTTAGTCCCACTTCCAACAGCTACTGAAAATCATCAATATTATAATGCGAAAGTTTTAGAAAATGCAAGAGCAGGAAAAATTATTGAGCAAAAAGATTTAACGATTGATCTACTAGATAATACGATAAATGAGATTATTTGTAATAATGATAAGTTAAGAGAAATGTCAGCAAATGCAAGAAAGATGGCAAAACTAGACGTAGAAGAAAAGATATATAATTGTATAAAACAGATAACTATACAAGATAAAAAAATAATAAAATAAAATTATATACAATAATTAGCAAATAGATACATGAGTACATAATTTTTTAGTTATAAGGAGGCGATAGTTTGAAAAAAGTACAAAATTCTAGGACAAGTACTAAGAAAAATAGTATCAAAGATAATAGTAAAAACAAGCAAGATAGTTTTAACTATGATAAGAAAAGACATGAGAGCAAGTTATCGACTCCTAAGCAAAAAAATAAAAATTCTTTTTCAATAGTTGTAACCTTTTTTTTAGTTGCACTTTTAATTGCAATTGTTATTACAGTGTTTTTTCACCCAGTGTTTAATTTAAAGGATGTTGAAATTGTTGGAACTAATCGATATACGAGTGATCAAGTTGTAAGTTCATCTAATTTAAAGTTAAATGAAAATATATTTGTTCAAGTACTAAAAAATGGAAACATAGATTTATCAAAACTACCATATATAAAAAGCTATAAATATGAATATAAGCTACCAGATAAGATTGTTGTAAGTGTAATAGAAAGGACACCACTATATATAGCATATAACAAGGACGTAAACAAATATTATTTAATCGATGGAGAAGGTTATATATTAGAAGAGTCAAAGCCAGAAAAAACTTCAGAAGAACAAGTATTTGTATATGGGATAGTTTTTAGTGAAGATTTTGATGTAGGAGATAAGATAAATGATATAGATAAGTCAAAACTTGATATGTTTTTAAATATAAAAAATGAATTAAAAAATGTTATAGCAAGTGCTAGTGTAACTAAGGTTAGTTTTGAAAACGCCTTGACAATAATAACTTTAAATGATAAACTTAATGTAGTTTTTTCGGATGATAAAAATTTAAAATATGTAATTGCTTTTTTAAGTGAAATAATAAATAATGTTGGAATTGATTCAATTGGGACAATTGATATGACAAAGAAAAATCCAACGTTCTCAGCATATTAGAAAAGGAGTGATGAGTTTGTTAGAAAATGAAAATTATGATTTAGCAGAAAATGAAGAAAATATAAAAGACGATGCTACTTTTGATAATAGTAATAAAGGTGGAAATAAGAAAAGTAACAAAAATGAAAAAGAATTTTCAAAGAAAAAAGAAAATAAAATAATAAAAAATATAATTGAGTTTTCTAAAAAAAATGCAATTGGAACATATGTGGTAGTTGGAATTCCACTTTTTTTCTTAAGTGTATTGCTAGCTGCACAAATGAAGACTGTAAGTAATTCAGAAGTAGTTTTACAAGGTAAAAGAGAAGCTGAACTTGCTGATGAACTTGTGACACTTCAAAGAAACTATAACGATTTAAAGGAAAAATATACTGAAAGTCAAAATGTAGTTGAAGAGTACAAGAATAACTCATCAACTAATAGTACTCTTATAAATTCAATGAAAGATGAAATTAATATGCTTTCTGCGCTTTCAGGAAATACTGATTTAAAAGGTGAAGGAATTATAATAACGATGACAGATGCAGCTCAAAATTCAGAAAATTCCACTATTGACACAGATTCTTTAGTACATGATAGTGATGTATTAAGTGTGGTAAATGAGTTAAAAGTAGCAGGAGCTGAGGCTATATCTGTAAATGATCAAAGAATTATATCAATTTCTGGTATAAGATGTGTAGGTCCATCAATTCAAGTAAATTATCAAAAAATATCAACACCTATAGTTATAAAAGCAATTGGAAATGCACAATGGCTTGAAAGTGCTATGAACATAAAAAATGGAGTAGTAGATACTTTAAAAGGGTCTACTGGAATAGGTATTAGTGTAGTAAGAAGTAATAGTGTTGAGGTACCTAAATTTGATGGTACACTAAATTTTAAATACGCTGAGACTAAAAAATAAATGGAGGAGTGAAAATGGGAGTAATTATTTTAGCTATATTTGTATTAATTGGTCTTTTGGCTGGTTCTAATTTAGAAATTCCATATTCATATTCACAGTATATAGCTGTTGCAATACTTGCATGCCTTGACTCTGTGTTTGGAGCGTTTTCAGCAAATATTGGAAAAAAGTTTAGAATGAATATATTTTTATCTGGATTTTTTTGTAATGCTTTAGTTGCTATGTTATTAGTATATATTGGAAGCAAACTTGATGTTGATATATATCTTGCAGCAGTAATTGTATTTACAACAAGACTTTTGAATAATTTTACTGCTATAAGGCGTGAATGTATGGAAAGGATTGATAAAAAAAGAGTTGATGTAAAAGATGCAAAAAATGATAGTAATGATATGAAAGGCAACTCTTTGAACGAAAAATAATTTTTTTATACTTTATTTGTATTGTATAAAAATTATAAATGCTATATAATATACTATGTAATTAATGATTTGATTTTGGAGGAGTTAGATGGATAAAAAGAATAAAAAAATAATCATAAAAAGAAATATGATTGCATCTTTGGTTGGATTCATTTGTATGTACGTAGTTATATGCGTTGCACCACTTTATCAAATATTTGACGATATGCAGGTAAAAGATGTAAATCTTACTATGACTGAAATTAATAAAAATTATTTGTGTATAGTATCATTTCTTTTGTTTTTAGCTTTTATAATTGGCTTTTACGTTTCAAAAGCTGTATTTAATATATTCTTAAGAAAAAAAGAAAATAAGATTAAAGAAAATGGTAGCGATATTTCAAGTAATGATATGGAAGATAAAAATAAGTAATTGATATTAAAAAAATGATATTTAGTTTTATGCTTTAGTTTAAAATATGTGTTATTATTGTAACATGTTTTAGCTAGGGCTTTTTTTGTTATACTTTTAATAATTTATGTGAAAATATAATAAATTTTAATGTAATTGATGATAAATTATGTAAATTTAAAAATTCTTTACTTTTGTTAAAGAAAATGATATAATTTTGGATATGTAAGTTATAATTTCCAATATTTGTTAAATATAAGTTTACTAACAAATAGCACAATAATTATTGTAGGAGGATTGATATGATGTAGTTTGTATAAAATAAAAAAGAATATATTTAAAATAAAAAGATAAGGAGAGTTGCTATATGTTAAGAAGATCTCATTTTGACAGTTTTACAGAAGGAAAGGTAATTTCAAAAGAAGAACTTTATGAACGGTTAAGTGGATATGAAATTTTTTTTAATAAGGAAACAATGAGTTTTTTGCATGATGTAATCAATTTGAAAGTTTCAATTTTTAAAAATTTAGATCTTAGTTTAAGGTTGTGCGATTTAGATATTATCAGAGATATTGCTATATATAATGTGTTAATGAGAAGTAAGACATTAATTTATAGTATTAAAGAACTAAGTAAAGAAAAATTGGAATGTGATTTTGGTAATGACTGGATGAATATACGTTATAAGTTAAAATCTGGTGATTTAATTACAATTTTTAATGCTTACTTAAAAAATCCAAAAACTACTTCGTATTTACTTGAAGGTAGATTTATCCATATTTTCAAGATTGATTCTTCAAAAGTAGTTGAAATTCAGAAAGAAAGACTGGAATTTTTGAATAAGAAAAAGTATAGAATAAATACTGGCAGTGTATACAGTGATAATGAGGTAAGAGCCAGATTTGGAGATTTACTCGAAGTTGAAAAGCTAAAAGAAAGTATTTTTAAACTTCAAAAAAATAGTGCTGAAATAGATGCTGTAACAACAGCTGTTTCTAATGCATTATCTTTAGATTGGAATATGCAACTTGAAGTAGATGAAATAAAAAACTTAGGGTGGTTAAAAATAAAAAAATGTGGTAACGAAGAAAGTTAAATGAAACAAAAGTTAAGCTTTTAGTAAGTATTATTAATAATTATGTAATGTAAAATACCACTTTGTATTGACTTTTTAATTAATATGTGATACAATAGCATTGTAAGTTTTTTTGATGTCCAAAGTTTTTGTATTTTTGTCCACGTATTGCGTGGAAGAAGGGGAAAATATGAGAAAAAGTGAACTTTTGGGAGAAGTAATGGAAGGAATTAATGAAGGGTATGATATGTATTCTTCAGTTTTGAAGTGGCTTGATGATGAGGTCTTTGAACTCTTTGATGGATTACTCTCAAAGGGAATAGAACTTAATTTAAATGATAAGAAGTTATTATTAAACAAACTTTTTGTCACTGATCAAAAGTTTTTTGAAGATGATTTTAATATCATCTATTTGAAGCTACTTGATCAATATATCAGATCTATTCGGACATCTGGTGAAAATCAGAAGCGCTATTACGTAGTTGATAGGTTTTCACCTAGTGATGGTGATATTGCATCTGTTGTTAAACATATGCAAAATGTAATAAAAGAAAAGGAGCTGAGGAGCTTTATCGAAGAGTCTTTTAACTATGATGTCTTACTGCCTTATAAAAAGGCAAGAGATGAGGCAAAGCTTGCGTTAGAAACCTCGGCTGAAATTGACTCTAATGATACTTTAGAAGAGGCATTAGAAGTGTTGGACGAGATTTTGTCTATATACGACAAAGAGTACATTGTAAGCATGCTCGAGGACTGTAGGCAGAAGGAATATGATGAGGCTATTGAAAAGCTTGGAATAGCTTCATTGGCAAAAATTTATTGTGAAGTAAATGGAGGTGATTTTAGTAATACTGAAAAAAGAGTATTATTAGAATGGTAAATTTATAAATTAAGGCAGTTAGCACTATTGTGTTAGCTGCCTTAATTGTTATATGATCTACTAATAGTAATAATTTAGTAAGATGGTGATACATACTATTTTTTTTATAAAACTAACTCAAAATTGATTGAATTATATAATTTAAAATATTATGTAAAATTTGATGTTGATTTTTAGCTAAATATATGCTATAATATAAATGTAGTAAATTTTATAAAGTATTACAAAAATTTGTAATACGTATTGCCCACAAATGATGTGGGAGAAGGAGATAATATGACAAATTTTAATGAAATTACTGAAAATTTAAAGGTAGTGATTGGTAACTTTTATGATAGCAGAATGGGTAACCATTCATATGCTATGTATACAACTGGTCATGACTTTTGCGTCATCGACCAAAAGTCAGGTGAGAAAGACTTCTTCCAGGTAAGATATGGTGATCGTTATTTGGTAACTGTGATCAAACCTGTAGAACTGAAGAACTCCAGAGAAATTTCGTTTAGTTCACTAAACGAAAAAGAAAAGGCAGAATACTTTGATTGCAAATTAGGGAATAAATATTCTGCAGAAGATAGAAATATCTTCATTTATGGTCCTGAAGAGGGACAAAAAATAAATGAAGAGGTGGCTTGGAGAAAGAGCCATATGGTATACAGTGACAAAATTACCAAAGAATTGGTAGAGGAAATTGGTCATTTTAATAGCTTCAGATATGTTCGAAGCTATAGCCGTATGGTTGGCACTGCTTACAAAGATCACGAGTACGTGATCGATGAAAAGTGGGAAGTAGTTGTCCATTCAGGAGATGGAGATTATTATACTATCTCTGATTATTCCAAAGAGGTAGAGAGGAAGAAAGCTTTTGGAAGAAGAGTTGCAAAGCTCTCTAAGAAGGCTGGGGTTCCATGGAACATTGGAGTCTTTGCAGGATATATCAAAGACGATAATGAAGCTGTGGAAATATTAAAAAAAGTGAAAAGTTTTCATAGCAAAGCCACAGAAAAGCAAAGTTATGAGCTTGGATGTGGCATTGGTAGAAGAACTACTGCAATTATAGAAGTTCTTGGCGAAGAAACTTTTGAAAAGCTTTACTGCAGTGGCCAGAATGCCACGCAGACGTTAGCAAGTTATCTTGCTAACTGGCAAGATTAAATTTTAGAAAAGGCACTATTTTGCAAGATGCAAAATAGTGTTTTTTCCATATTATTAATAATTGATTATTAAAATAAATTTAAGTAGTTTTTTTGTTAAATTAAAATGTTTTGAAATATTTATGTGAAAATAATCAAAGTTATATAATTTTAAGGACTAATTTACTATTTCAAAGAATATAAATAATAGTATAAGACTATGAAGAAAGAAGGATGAAAATGGTAAAAGTAAAAAATTATTGTATTAGTTTATTAATTTCATTTTGTATTATTTCTGCATTATTATGTGTAACAGCTGCAGTTTTTGCATATACTAATATTCAAGATAGACATTTACAATCATTTGTTTTTGGAGCATTTTTTATTTCAAATATAATAGGCTCAATGATAGTAACTAGAAAAATAAGGGAAAAAGGAATACTTTAT
>HF991966.1:18799-19393 GCA_000433135.1 Clostridium sp. CAG:921 | reverse complement strand
GGAATACTTTATGGCAGTTTATTTGGAATATTATTTTGTTTATGCATATATGTTATATCTGTTTCTACATATAACGGATTTTTTATCTCCAAAATGCTTGGAATGTATTTTGGAATATCAATTATTTCAGGAATAATTGGTGGAATAATTGGAGTAAATATCTAGAGGATTTTTATAATGGAATTTAGTAAAATCAAAAAAAATATAATAGTGTCAGTTATTTGCATATTTTTACTTTTAATAATGTATATTTTAATTAATTTTAACGAATTAATACTAGTATATAGCTCACAAAAAGAAGCAATTAATAAATCTAGTAATATGGAGATTTGTTTAGGTGGGGAAGCCGTTGGAATTAAGTTACTTGCAACTGGAGTATTAGTTATGGGAGTGGATAGGGATGATACTAATTTGCAAATTGGTGATGTAATTTTAAGTGTAAATAATGAAAAAATCGATACTAATTCAAAATTGCTTGAATTTGCAAAAAAATCAAACGGAAATGAGTTACAATTAAAAATAAACCGAAAAAATGAAATAATTGATATAAATATTTTACCTATTTTGGATGAATTAAGTAAAGAATATAAACTG
>HF991966.1:17940-18713 GCA_000433135.1 Clostridium sp. CAG:921 | reverse complement strand
AAAAAAGTGGAAAATTTGCAGCGCTTGGTCATGCTGTTACAGAAACAAAAGAAAATTATATTTTACAAGTAGATTCTGGTGGAATAACCAATACTAATATTTATTCTATAAAAAAAGGAGTTGCAAAAGTGCCTGGAGAACTTAAAGGTACAATTACTACAAATGTTATGGGGGATATAGCTAAAAATACTGAAGTAGGAGTATTTGGATTTTTAAAAGATAAAATGACTATTGATGATAAAAATAAAATAGAAATAATGCCAAAAACAGAAATTAGAGAAGGGGAGGCAAGCATTTTTTGTACTTTGGATAATAATAAAAAATCAGAATATAAAGTGAAAATACAAAAAGTATTGCTCACATCTAGCGGAAATAAAAATATGATAATTCAAATTATAGATGAAGAGTTATTAAATAAAACAGGCGGAATAATTCAAGGAATGAGCGGTTCTCCAATTGTTCAGGATGGAAAGCTAATCGGTGCTGTTACACATGTATTTTTAAATGATCCAACTAGAGGATATGGAGTTTTTGTAGAAAATATGATTAATGATATGGCAGATATTTAAAGTACTTTTAATTTAACTAGCAATTTTAGCTAGTTTTTTTGTTAGTTTTATAAAAAAATATTTTTTATAAAACTAACTCTTGGAAAAAATAATATGAAAGTTGTGTGAGTTTTGTTGAAAAATATGCTAAATTGTAGTAAAATGTGTACATTGGTGGTTTAGTTTATGAATGATTTTAAAGAGGATAAAAAAAATATAAGACGT
>HF991966.1:5098-17876 GCA_000433135.1 Clostridium sp. CAG:921 | reverse complement strand
TTAAATAATAAAGAAGTAAAAAATGATGTCAGTAATGTAATAAACGACGAGAAAGTAAGTTATGGTCGTGTTAGAAATAATACAAGTAATAATGTAAAGAGTATAAAAAAAAGTAAAAATTTTTTTAAGGATAGCTTGGTAGAATATAAAAAATTTTATGATGAAAATTTGAAGTTTAAACATATTGTTATTACAATTATTATGGTAATATTATTTTTTATACTACTAAAATTTCAACTTGATGGTTTGGAAAGTGTAAAAAATAGTTCTTCTGTTTCATCAAATTTGACTGCAAAAACTTTTTGGCAAGCGATAGTTAAAGATGAATTGTTACTTAATTTTATTATGATTTTTGCTGGACTTACACCATATATATATGTATCTGTTATTGGGGTATTTGCTTCATATAGTTTGGTTCTTGATTTTGCTACTGCATATGTACTAAATAAAGGCTTTTTTAATGTATTGATTTTTGGTATTGGAGGAATAATTCAAATTGTAGCATATGCTCTTTCAATAGCAACAGGTATGTATTTTTGCAAAATATCTACAAAAAGAGCAAAATATTCGCAGGTATCATTTTTTGGATATACAGACTTTAAAAAAGCTATATATCAAATTAGAAAAGATGAAAAAAAAGTAGAGCTTATGGATGAGCAAAAAAGAGAAAAGATGGAAAAAAGAGAACAGTATAATGTAAAAGTACCATATAAAATGCTTGCGATATCTTTTATTATTTCAATGATAATTTCAACAATTGGAACTATATTTTTAAGATAAAGTTTTACCTCACAGCAAATATAACTGTGAGGTATTTAATTTATAGTTCTAAGTTTTGATCATTAAATATATTTTTTATTCCATCTTTAATATAGTCCTTAAAATCCTTTTTGTAGATATTTTCCTCTAAGAAAAAATCTTTTTGATAGAGAACTTCATCTTCTAGCATTACGCTAATTGATGCTATCTTTTTTCCAGCATTTAGTGGTGCTTTTATATTTCCTATGCACCACTGTCTTACAATTATTTTCTCATATTCACCATCACTTAGTGGTAAAGTCAGATGATCGCTAAAGCTTCTCTCATAATTTGGTATTTTTCCTTTTTCTATTGGAATATTTATATAGAAGTTCAAATAGTTTGAAATATCAATGTACTTGTATTTCTTAAATGACTCTTCTAACAACTCTTTAGCAGCTGAGAATCTTATATTTGTTGTTTCTGCACCAAGTACAACTGCAATAAATCTTCTATCATTTTCTGTTGCAGAAGCAATAAGACACCTATTAGCACCATTTGTAAAACCTGTTTTTACTCCGTCTGCTTTATCATAGGTCCTAAGTAAAGCATTTGTATTATTTAGCAATTTTGAAAAAGAACCAAAGTTAATAGTTGCTGATTTTGTTTTAACAGCTTCATTTATATATTTGTTATTTAGAGCATATCTGGCAATTAAAGCCATTGATTTTGCAGAAGAATAATGATCTACATTATCAAGTCCGTGCGGATTAGCAAATGATGTATCAAAAACGCCAATTTCTCTAGCCTTTTTAATCATCATATTTGAAAAATTTTCTATAGTACCACCAATATGTATTGCAGCGCTTATGGCACAGTCATTTCCAGAGGGAAGTAACATGCCATAAAGTAAACTTCTAGCCGTTACTTTATCACCTTTTTTTAATCCAACAGTTGAACCACCTATATTTGCAGCGCATGATGGAATTTCAATTAATTCATCCATTTTACAATTTTCAACTAACAAAATACTTGTCATAACCTTAGTAAGTGATGCCATTGGTCGTTTCTCATCTGCATTTTTATCATATAAAACTCTTCCTGTTTTTGCATCTATTACAACTGCACTTGGGACATTTACATCTATGAACTGTTTTGAATTTGCAAAGCAGTATATTCTATTAGAGAAAAATAGAAAACTTAGTAAAAAAAAGATTAAAAAGTAATGATTAGATTTTATTTTTTTCAAAAGAATCACCTTAATATATACTATGAAGTATATATACATGCTATGAATTAAATTTGAATTATAATTCTAAATAAAAATGTAAATTTAATGAATTTTGTCGAAATTTATCTTTTTTAAAGTGAAATATTGAAAATGAAAAAGTAGTATGTTATTATATCCACGTAAAATTTTTTGATGTGGTACTAATGTACTACAAGATATTAATATGAAAGTGAGGCAATAATATGAAAATTTTAGAAGTATTAAAATTAGTTGGAAAATGGTGTTTAGCTGTAGGTGTCATGTGTTTATTTTTGTTAGAAATTTGTTTTTTTCAATCAATTATTAAAATTTTTTCTTTTAAAATATTCGTTATCTCTTTAGGTTTAGTATTTTTTGTAATGTTTTTTACATTTAATAAAATTGAAAGTAAAGAATTTGATAAAAATAAATATGATGAGGAGACGGAAAAAATGTAATAAATGGCGATACTACTAGAATTCTTGAAAAAAGAAAAACAAAAATTTTTTTGCGAGACTTTGAAAATAAGTAAAAAAAAGTATAAAAGCATATCTTTACAGTTGACATAAAATAAAAGAAAGGTTAAACAATTGTGTAACTTAATAAAGAAAGTATAGTGCATAGTTGTGAAGGTATGATTATGGAAAGAGTAGGAAGCATCAATAGTTGGTTTTCTCAGGACTTGCAAGAAAGAATATTGTTGACAAATTGGTAGAAATTTCAGAGGAGGATGAAATAAGTAAACTATTATCTATGTATAATGAGCAACAGATTGAGGAAATAAAAATTTGTGCTGATCTATTATCAAAGCACGATAAAAAGTATGTAGCTGTTACAGAAGAAGTTTATGAGTATCAGATAAAATCTGGGCAAATTCCAAATTTTAGAAAAAAATAAAATACAAAAAAATGTTTTCCTTTTATAATATAGAGGAAGACGTTTTTTTGTGGCAAAAATATGATATAGTATATATTTTTCTTGAATATTACATGAAATTATGGTATTATGTAGCTGAAAAAAATAGAAACTAATTTTAATAATTATGTGAAAGGAGGCATTGGATTAAATTAATCCGTGCAAAGTGAAAAATTATGAGAGTTATCAATATTTTTTTGGATATTTGTTATTTTTTTTATGATTTAAGTTGTAATATGTTTTTATTTGTGTCTTTGGTAATTACTAGTTTTCTTGGAGTGTCAATATACATGTTAATGGATAGTTACTCAAACATGCGGTATGGAATATTTGCATTTTTGCTAATTTTATCTGTTACATCGTGGTTTATAACAATATTAAAGTATAAGTGGAAAAAAGAAAAAATAAAAAAGAAAAAAGAATCTTTTGAAGAATTTGAAAAAACAGGTATTTTTGATGAGCCTGTAGAAGTTATATTTTTTCCTGATATCATTAAGTATATAGATGAAGACTATGATGAATCCTTTGTTCCTTTTTACGCTCTTTATGAACTGAATAATTTTCAAAAAAAAGTAAAATTTTATGCAGTTTTAAAAGATGGGAAAATAATTGTCATGTGCAAAGCTGAAGATAGCGATAAATCAACGATTTTTACTTTTGATGATCATAGGGTATTTTATGAATACTTCAAAGTAGCTATTTCAGATGATAATAAAGTAAAAAAAATGCATATGAATATTAAAGAAAAAAAGTAAATATAAAAATGAGTAGTAAGCAATAGTTTTACTACTCATTTTTTTAGATTATACTGGCTTGTCATAAATCTAAGTTTAAACTTAAAATATAGTGCATCATGGTATTAAACTGTATGTAGTTACGATAAGGTTAGAGATAAAGTGAAATAATTACTATGTTTTTACTTGGTCGTAAAGTACATGAATTTTCTCTTGCGTATTTTTACACTATATAATATAATAAATATAGTGATTAGGCATGGAGGATTATATATGAAAATCATAGAAAGAATTTCTAATAATTTAACTAAAAAAGAAAAAAATCATATAAAAATGCTAGTAGAGTCAATTGTTTACATATTTGCAATAATAATTTCAGTATTTGCGTATGTTTATGGAAATATGTATATTAGGATGATACCACTGTTGTTTATACTTGGAATTATTGGAAAAATAATTTTTAATAGACCAGTTGTTACTAGTATTTTTAGTATTATAGTTTCGATTTGTTTTGTAAAACTAAGTGGAATAACTAATATAATAGAAAATTTAGCAATTAGCTTTTGTATGGGCGCATATGTTAGTCTTGGCGAGATAATAGGATATATGTTACAAATTATCATAAAAGATGTGAAAAAAAAGAGAAAGAAAAAGGGAAAAAAAGTAATAATTTCATATATAACTGTTTTCTTTGTTAGTGTACTTGTATTGACATTTCAAAATTATTTAAACTCTAACATATTTACATATTTAAAATATGAAAACAATTTGAAAAAATATCTATCAAATAACTATGAAGATAGAAATTTAATAATTGTAAATGCACATTATAACTTTCTAGGAGATAAAAATTTTAAATTTTTAGTAGAAGATAAAAATAGTGGAAGAATATATTCATTTATAGTATATAAGGATAATAAGTTTGGAATTTCTGATGGAATTTTAAGTTCTGACTTACTATTAAAAAATGCAAGTTTAAATAAAAAACTAAATGAATATATGGAAAAAAATAATTTTAATGAAAAGTATAACAAAATTAATGTATATTTTAAATTATTTGACAATGAAGAAATAGAGCTTGTAATTGAAAAAAATGTAGAAAAAATAGATGATGAAACAACATTAGAATATTCTAAAAATGTATCAAATATTTTAGAAGATTTAAATGATTCAGGATTAACTAATGAAATTGAACAAGTATATCTATCGCTTATTAGTAATTATAGCAGTAAAGAAAATATATTTTCATATATATATTTGGAAAGATATAGAAATAATAATCAAAATATTGGGGAAGACTATGAATACATAGATAAATCTTTAAAAGTAGAATTTATAGATTAATTAAAAATTGAAAGGTCAAAAGATAAAATATGAATCAGGAAATAAAACAAAATAAAATTTCTATGATTTTTGAAGTGATAATGTTTTTGATGTTTGTACTTGTTACTATATTGTTATTTTCTAAGTTGAATGAAGACTACTATATAAGTAAGGCTGGTGAAGAAAACTTATTATACAGTTACGAAGATAAATCTGATGTAACACTTCAAAATAAATCATATGTAAAAAAGATAAAAGAAGAATATGGAATAAATGTAAATTATGGCAATGATTTTGATAGTATGCTTGAAAGGGTAAGCGCAATAGCTCAAACAGATGAATTTATTATAAATAATAATTTGAAAATATTATATTTAGCTTTAAAAAAATATCCATCAGATGCATTTGATATAACTAAATCCAAGAAATATCCTATAAGTATAGTTTTAGTAAGTAGGTTTACAAATGATAATTTAGCACTAGCTTCTAGAAATAGTTTAAATGAAGTTAGAATATTTGTTAGTAACAATTCAAGCTTTGAAAGAGCATTTCATCATGAAATGTATCATGCACTTGAGTATTATATGTCAGATAATAAAAAATATATATTTGCTTCTTGGTATAGCTTAAATCCTCCAAATTTTAAATATGAAAATAACGTGTCAATGCTAAATAATGAATATGTATATGCTAAAGATTTATTTTCTAAAAAGTTAAAAGATGGAACAGTTTATGAAGATTCGCTAAAAGATGATGAAAAAACAGATACTTCATGTGTAAATGATGAACTTTACTTTGAAAATCCATATTTTGTTACCAAGTATTCAAAAACTAGTGAAAAAGAAGATAGGGCAGAAATATTTGCTGAATTAATGATGCAAGAAAAAAAAGAACCGTATCTTCAAGAAGGACAACATATATTAAAAAAGGCAAAATTATTAACAAATACATTAGAACAAAACGTAAGTAATAATAATTTTTACTATAATAAATTTTTAAATTAATATATTACAAAATGTTACAAAATGTTACAAAAAAATTACAAAGTCTGTTACAAATATTTACATTATTTTTAAGTAGTGATATAATGTAAAAGAGTTGATTTGGAGGAATAAAATGTACCAAAATAAATTGCAAAAATACATAATTGCTACAATTTTTAGCATGAGTTTAATATATTTTTTTAATTTCAGTAGTGTTTATTGTACAGGACCTAGTGAAATAGAAGATGACAACATAGTGCAAAATGAATTAAGTAATTTAAAAGATAACACTACAGATATTGAAAATCAAAAAGCTAAAAAAGATGAATTACTAAAAATAATAAAAGAGTTAGTTCAAACTTTAGCAAATGAGATAAAAGGCTTTGATGATAAAATAAACGATATAAGAAGTACTGATGAGTACCTTAATTATCCTGCAATTAGATTAAACATTGATACTCCACTTTTCGGCCTTAATTCAATAGTAGAAAATAAGCTAAAAATTACAAAGGATGTATCTGCCAATGATATTGCAAATGCGTATTCGATTAAGTCTATTATAAAAAATGGTAGTATTTTGTTACCAGATACAAAACTTGGTTTGCTTGTAATATCTACAAAAGAGGTAAAGTTTGATGATAATATTAGCTTAAATGATGCAAATTCTGCTATCTCAAAGTTAATACAATATGAAAAAACTCTAAAAAATATTGATACATTTATAGATGATCAAATTAATAAATTTTTTAAAGGATATATACCAAAGGATAAGAAGCAAAATATTGAAAATATTTCCGTAAGGCTTAATAGACTAGGTACACTTTTACAAGAACAGGATATAAAATTATTAAAGATCGAGATTATTTCAATTAGTGATGAAAATTCAAAAACATATGAAGAAACTTTAAAAGAGTTTGAAAACTTAAGCGGTGAAATGAAAAAGGAAAGAAAAGAAATACAAAACATGTTGCTTAGCTATGATGATATAACAGATATTCAAAAAAGATTAATTGATGCTGAAATAAATATGAGTACGTATTCTAAAAAATTGGATGATTATTTAGATGAAAATAAATCATTTAATGAACTAGAAATGCTAAGTTTGTTAAAAGATATTCTTACAAGTAGGAAAGATAAGATAGAAAAGTATATTGATAATGCAACTTTAGTTACTGAAATTTCAAAGCAAAGTGATGAATTTGAAAGTAATATGCAAATTAGTAAACAAGAAAATGATGACACAAGTATAGAGAACAAGGTAGACTCTACTGATAAAAACTTAACTCAAGATGTGGTGGAAAATAAATCAGATAATGAACTTGAGGGTACACAATTTGAAGTAAGTACTGAAGAAAAGAAAGTGTATGATATAACATATTCAAATATTTTGGATGAACTTGAAAGTTGTATTTTAAAAGTAGATGAAAAAATAAAAGAGTATGAAAGTAAATCTTCAGATACTGATAATACAAAGCAATTGCAAGATGGGGATGAAACGATAGCAAAAGATGATGATAAGATTGAAGATAGTAAAGCTGAAAATGAAATTGCAGACAGAAAAGAAAAACTATTAGGTGAAATGATACTTGTTTATAAAGAATTTCTAGCAAAAGAAAATAAATTTTATACAGATAACATGAATTTGTTACTTCAAAATACGACCAATGTGATTTCTGATTTAGCAAAATATACAACATCAGAACTTACATCTGATATGAAGTATATTTATTTGAGCTTACCAGATAAACTTGAAAATAATCTTGAAAATACTAATTTGAATTTAAACATTGAATTAAAAGAATTATCAAACAATTTGCATAAAGAGATTATAGAATTGGTTAATTTATATGTAAAAGTAGAAAGGCTATATGATGAATTAGAAGTAGATGACATAAAAGCAAAAGCATAGTTTGATGAAAGGAAAGAAAAATGTTAAACTTAACTAGAAATGAGCTTATTAAGGTTGAAAAGCCAGCAAGATATGTCGGTGGCGAGTATAATCAAGTTATAAAGCAAAAGGAAAAAATAAAATGTAGATTTGCATTTTGTTTTCCTGATATTTATGATATTGGAATGTCAAATTTAGGCATGAAGATATTATATGGAGTACTTAATAAAAGAGATGATACATGGTGCGAAAGAGTATTCGCACCATGGTCTGATTATGAGGAATTACTTAGAAGAAAAAAAATAGAATTATATGGATTGGAATCAAAAGATAGCATTAGAAATTTTGATATAATTGGATTTACTTTGCAATATGAGATGAGTTATACAAATATATTAAATATGTTAGATTTAGCAAATATTCCGGTACTTGCAAGTGATAGAAAAGAAGAGTTTCCTTTTGTTGTTGCAGGTGGCCCATGTGCTTGCAATGTAGCACCACTTATAAATTTTATTGACATATTTTTACTTGGAGATGGTGAAGAATTAATTGATTTATTGGTACAAAAGTATATTGAATTTAAAGATAGAAAATTACCTAAAATTGAATTTTTAAAAAGTATAAAGGGAATAAAAGGAATATATATTCCAACACTAAATCAAAAAAATGAGATTGTGCAAAAAGCAGTAATTAATGAACTAGATAAAGCCTATTATCCAGTATCACCAGTTGTACCAAATGTTGAAGTAGTGCAAAACAAGATATCAGTGGAGGTTTTAAGAGGATGTACAAGAGGATGTAGATTTTGTCAAGCAGGATATATCTACAGACCTTTTAGACAAAGAGGCATCGAAAAAATTTTAGAAATTTGTAAAAAATCCATTCGAAATACTGGAATTGATGAAATATCTTTAGCTTCGCTAAGTACAAGTGATTATCAGAATTTTCCTGTACTTGCTCAAAAAGTAAATGATGTCGCAAAAAGTAGGATGGTTAACGTCTCACTTCCATCTCTTAGGGTAGATTCTATTAGTTTGGATGTATTAGAAAATATAAATGGTGTAAAAAAATCATCTATTACTTTTGCACCCGAAGCGGGTTCTCAAAGATTAAGAGATGTAATAAATAAAAATATAACAAAAGATGATATACTAAATGGATGCAAATTAGCTTTCTTGAAAGGATATAGTAGTGTGAAACTTTACTTTATGATTGGGCTACCTACCGAAACATTTGAAGACTTAAGAGAAATAGTAGATCTTGCAAATAGCATAGTAGATTTATATTATTCTCTTCCAAAAGAAAAGCAAAACGGAAAGTGTCAAGTAACAGTTTCAACATCTACATTTGTCCCTAAAGCTCATACTCCATTTCAATGGTTTGGACAAAATAGTGCAGAAAAGATTGAACTAAAGCAAAAATTCTTAAGGGATAATTTAAAAGGAAAAAATTTAAAATATAATTGGCACAATAGTAAAACGAGTGTGCTAGAGGCTGTTATAGCAAGAGGAGATGAAAAAATTTCTAATTTGATATATTATGCTTGGGTATATGGAGCTAAATTAGACAGCTTTGAAGAAAAACTAAATTTAGAGGCATGGGATAAGGCCTTTAAAAAACTAGGATTTAAACCAGAAGATTATGCTTGTAAAGAATATGATTTGGATTATGAATTTGCGTGGGATAATATTATGCATGGAGTTAGCAAAGAGTTTTTAAAAAGAGAATATAAGAAGGCGTTAAAAGCTGAAACTACTGATAGGTGCAGTGATAATAATTGTTCTTTTTGCGGAGTAAGTTTAATATCAAAGTGTAAATTTATAGAAAATTATAAATTAAAAAGTGTAGGCAAGGTGAAGTAAAGTGGAAAAATCTGATAAAAAGTATAACGTTTGTATAAAAAATAGAGAAATTTCATTTAGATATGATATTGTTTTAAGTTTTGAATGTGGAATTGAGTTAAAAGGAACAGAAGCAAAATCTGTTAAAGCTTCAAAATGTAATTTGAAAGATAGTTTTGCAATAATAAAAAATGGTGAGGTAATACTAAAGAACATGCATATTAGCCCATATGATCATGGAAATATAGAAAATGTGAATCCTACTAGAGATAGAAAACTTTTACTTCATAAAAGTGAAATACTAAAAATTTTAGGATATGTAAAACAGGGTGGATACACATTAGTACCGTCAAAGATTTATACATCTTCTAGATGGCTAAAAGTAGAATTATGTATATGTAAAGGTAAAAAACTATACGATAAACGTGAGACAATAAAGAAAAGACAAGATGAAAGAAAGATAAATGAATTTAAAAAGACTTTTTAATATAAGTTGAAGCTCAAGTCTAAAATAGGCTTGAGCTTTTTTGGAAAGTTTTACTATTTTTTGTAATATTTAAGTTGCAAGTGCCTTGTATTTGTGATATTGTAGCTAGGTTTTGCCCAAGACTCATGAGAAAATTTCCTAGATTTACTTGCATAGCAGGAGTTAAAAATTTACTAACAATAATTGTAATAAAACAAATTAATAATATTATATCTGTTCCAGAATTTTGACAAACTTTATTTTCCATAAATTAAGAAATTACACCACTAATACTTATTAAATGTGTACAATATTCGTCTGGAAGGCATATTTGACAGGCATAAGAGGTATATACATTTCTTATAATAGTTTCAATTCCATTTTGAATTAAGACTGTGAATTTTGCATGGCTAACATCAACAATATTTAGTATATAATTATTTTTTAAGTTTATAGTTTGATTACTACTTGTAACTATTATAGTTGAAGTTTCCTTGTCTTTGCAACAATTCCAACAAACTAAATCTTCTATTTTTAGCAAAATGTTAAAGTCATTCATAGTTTTACCTCCTAATTATTGCAAGAGACATTGGTTTTACCACAGCTTGAAAATTTAAGCCCTACATATACTTTGAAAGTTCCAGATTCTTTTGGAAGATCAAACACCTTATAACTATTTACTGAAATATTAAATATTAGTGAAGGTATAAAATCATCATTTGAAATATTAATAGAAATGCTATTTTGATTTATAGATGATATTTTTAGTGTGTATCCAAAACTTAGTGAATATGTACTGTTAGCAGATATATTTGTATATATATTATCAATTACTCTAGCAACTCCATTTTGACAAGTTCGTTGTCTTATTGCTAGTAAAAAGCAACAATTATCTATCATAATTTTACCTCTAATTTACTAATATTATATTCTTAGAATACTTTTTTTGTGAATCAAAGAGCAATAATTTAGTACAATATAAAATTTATAGTATTTACAATTTACATAAATTAGTGTATAATAAAAATACTGTTTAGATTAAATGGAGGAGATTTTGTGGATAAAAAAGCATTAAAATTTGAAATTATAAAAAAAGACAAAAAAACAGGAGCAAGACTTGGTGTTATGCACTTGCCACATGGAGATGTACAAACTCCAGTGTTTATGCCAGTTGGCACACAGGCAACTGTAAAGTCAATGACACCTGATGAACTAAAAGATGAGGTAAAAGCACATATTATTTTAGGTAATACATATCACTTATATTTAAGACCAGGACATGAACTTATAAAAGAAGCAGGAGGACTTCATAAGTTTATGAATTGGGATAGAAACATTCTTACAGATAGTGGTGGATTTCAAGTATTTAGTCTAGGACCACTTAGAAAAATTTCTGAAGAAGGTGTAGAATTTAGATCTCACTTAAATGGTGAAAAACATTTTATATCTCCTGAAAAATCAATGGAAATACAAAATGCACTAGGATCTGACATAATGATGGCATTTGATGAATGTGCTCCGTATGGTGCTACATACGATTATGTAAAAAAATCTATGGAAAGAACTACACGCTGGGCAAAACGTTGCAAAGACTATCATAAAAATATAGATAAACAAAATTTATTTGGAATTATTCAAGGTGGCTTTTATAAAGATTTAAGAAAAATAAGTGCAGAAGAACTTACAAAATTAGATTTTCCAGGATATGCTATAGGTGGGATTAGTGTTGGTGAACCAAAAGAGGAGTTTTTGGATATACTAAGATATACAGCGCCTCTTATGCCAGAAGATAAACCAAGATATTTGATGGGAGTTGGATCACCAGATTATTTAATAGAAGCAGCTTGTGCAGGAGTAGACATGTGTGATTGTGTTCTTCCAACAAGAATGGCAAGAAATGGTACAGCACTTACTCATCATGGACAAGTAAATTTATTAAATGCTTGTCATGCACATGCATTTGAAACTTTAGATGATGAATGTGATTGCTATACATGCAAAAATTATACTCGTGCATATATAAGGCATTTATTTAAGGCAAAAGAAATATTGGGTGCTAGACTTCTTTCAATTCATAATTTAAGATTTTTAGTGAACTTAATGGAAAATGTAAGAGAAGCTATAAAAAATGATAATTTATTAGAATTTAGACATGATTTCTTTGAAAAATATGGATATAAAGAAATGTAGTAAATAATTTGCTAGATATTGAAAATAATAATATTAAGATGTGGTGAAAAAATGGATATTGATAAGGATATAAAAAAAATACCAAAATCAAAACGTGGCGAAAAAAATATATTCGTTACTATATTTAAGATAATATCTGTAGTACTGTTATTAGCTTTACAAATTGGAATTATGCTACTTTTATATACAACAGCAAGAGGTGTATATGTCTATGCAAGGCTTATATTTGATGTTATAAAAATAGTTGCAATCTTGTATCTGCTTTATCACCATGATTCAGCAGCATACAAGATTTCATGGATTTTGTTTATACTATTTTTCCCAGTTGTTGGACTTGTTGCATATATATTATGGGGAAATAGTAAGTTAAAGAAAAAAAGAGCATTAGAGATAAAAAAAGTAAGAACGGATACAGAAGATTTATTGAAAAACTCAGAGGATTTAGCAATTA
>HF991966.1:0-5030 GCA_000433135.1 Clostridium sp. CAG:921 | reverse complement strand
GCTACTAAAATTTCAGGATATCCTTTGTATGAAAATGAGGGCGTAGAGTACTTTGAAATTGGCGAGAAATTTTTCGATAGCTTAAAAAAAGACTTGCAAAAAGCAGAAAAATATATTTTATTAGAATTTTTTATAATTTCAAAGGGAAGGCTGTGGAATGAGATTTTTGAAATCTTAAAAGTAAAGTCTAAAAATGGTGTTAAAGTTGAAATAATAGTTGACTCTCTTGGATCACTTTTCAAACTTCCAAAGAATTTTACAAAAGATTTGGAAAATGAAAATATAGAGGTAAACTATTTTAATCCTTTTACTTTAATACTTAATGGATATATAAATTATAGAGATCACAGAAAAATTGTAGTAATTGATGGAAAGATTGCTTATACCGGAGGAGTAAATTTAGCAGATGAATATGCAAACATAATAGAAAGGTATGGGCATTGGAAAGACGGTGGAGTAAAAATAATTGGAAGTGCAACGTGGAGTTATGCGCTGATGTATCTTAGAAATAAAGAGCAAATAACCAAAAGGCAAGTAGATTATATGTGGTATAAACCTTTGACGTCTAAATCTAAAAAAGAAGGATATGTTCTTCCTTTTGCAGATGGTCCTGACAATAGAAAAAATCCAATAGAGAATATGTATATACAAATGGTAAACTATGCTAAAAGTTATGTCTATATTACAACACCTTATTTAATACTTAGTGAGAATTTGTTAACAGCACTTTTAAATAGTGCCAGAAGTGGAGTTAGTGTAAAGATAGTAACTCCTCACATACCAGATAAAAAGATGGTGCAAATTGCCACAAGATCATATTATGAAGTATTACTTGAAGCAGGAGTGGAAATTTTTGAATATAAGCCAGGATTTATTCACTCAAAAACTATGGTCTCAGATGATGACACCGCAATAATTGGAACAGCTAATCTAGACTTTAGAAGTTTACACTTAAATTTTGAATGTGTTAACTTTATGTATAAAACTGGTGAAGAAATAAGTGTAAAAGAAGATTTTGAAAGAATGACAAAAAAGTGTATAAAAATTGATTTAACTAGCTGGAAAAATCGCCCCACAATTCAAAAATTTAAAGAAGCATTTATTGCAGCATTCTCACCAATGCTATAAACTCAAAAGATTCCTAGCCAGTTAACACCTCACTTAAAAAGGCCAGGCATCTTTTTTTATTTTTGCCACCCCACCGCTAGAGTTAGTTTTGTAAAAAAGTTTTTCAGTAATATTGATTTGTTACAGTTCACAACAAATAAATTACTATAGATGTTAGAAAAATTGATAAAATTAATTATAATTTGTGCAAATCCATAATAAACATGTTATGTTCATTTAGTTAAAATTAGTTTAAAATTCTTTAAAGTATTTTTATAAGCTGTGAGCAACAAAATTAATTTTTAAACATAGTTTTTTCTTGCTTTAAATGTATTGTAAAATTTGAAATATTATGGTATAACTTGTAAAGAGGTGTGCATATGGAAGAAAATAGTTTAAGTGGTTTGAAAGAAAAAGATAAAATCGCTCTTACACTCGAAGGCGGTGGTGCAAGAGGGGCATACCAAGTTGGAGCCTTGAGAGCACTTTATGAAAATAAATTTAGATTTGAAGCAGTTGTCGGAACGTCAATAGGAGCAATAAACGCAGCTTTTATTGCTCAAGGAGATTTTGATAAGCTATGCAATATGTGGGAAACTTTATCATTTAAGGATTTATTAAACTTAGATAATACAGCAATGAAAAATGTAATTGATAAAAAACTTGATAAAGAAACTGTAAAATATCTTTCAAAAATGCTTGGAGATAGTATAAAAAATGGAGGCCTTGATGTAACGTCAGAAAGAAAAATATTAGAAAGCGAAATAGATGAAAATAAAATTAGAAATTCGCAAATTTTGTACGGCCTTGTTACAATGTGTGTATCGGACATAAAGGGTGAAGAATTATTTATAAGTGATATTCCAGATGGAAAGTTGATTGATTATATTATGGCTACCTCAAACTTACCAATATTTAAAAGAGTTATAATTGATGATAAAAAATATTTAGATGGTGGAGCTTGGGATAATTGTCCAGTTCATATGCTTGAAGAAAAAGGATATGAAGATGTGGTCGTTATAAGGGCACATAAAAACATTAGAATAAGAAATTATAAAAAAATACTAAAAAGGGGAAAAATAAGAATTCACATGATATCTCCTGTAGATACACTACCAAGCATACTAAATTTTGATACACAAAACTTAAATTATCAAATAGACCTTGGATATTTTGATACACTAAAGATTTTGAATGATTTAGACGGTGTTAGGTATTATTTAAATAAATTTAATACTAAAATGGATAAAATTTTAAATTTTGATGTTGAAAAAATAAAAAAATGTTTAAATGCTTACCATATAAAGTTAAAAATTGGCGAAAATGTATTTGATGAAGGAGTTAGTGGATTAATTTTTAAATTATCCTCAAAAACTAAAAATAAAAATGCACAAACTCTAAAAGAAGGAATTATCTCTATATTTGAAGAAATAGCTATTTTAAATGATGTAGAGAAATTTAAAATTTACGATATAAAAGATTTTATAAATATTATAAAAAGATGTAAAATAACTAAAAATAAATACGTAGATTTTAAAGAATTTATAGAATTATTGTAGGAGAGGAAAAATGGAGAAGAAAACGATATATTTTATTATAGCACTTAATTTTTTAATAATAATGGCTTTGTCTATATTTTTGTATGGAATAAAAAAGTCAAATGAAGGGGAAATAATAATAGAGCAAAACAAGTTAGTTAATGTAGAAATGCCAAAAGAAAATGTAGAAAAATTAAAATGGGAAGATTATAATGTTGAATTCCCATATTTTAATGAATTTACTAACAGAGTGGAAAATTTAGTAGAGGGAAGTGTATATCAAAGTATAGGCATGTTCAATAAAGAAACTGAAGAAGGGTGTACTCTTATGATTTATACAGGAGAAAATGAATTTGAATCTGTAAAGGATCTTATGTATAGTCTAGCTAATGGCGCCAAAAATAACACAAATATATCTAACGATACCATAAAAGTGTATGAAAATGCAAAATTTGATAAGGAAGAAGCCTTTAAGTTAAAATATAAAAATTCAGATGGAATAAATGTGTATGAATTAGTTACGATTCATGATGAAAAGCAATATGTATTTATGTATTCTGCAAAAGACGAAAACTATGATGAAAATAAAGCAGAATTTTTATTTAATAACGTTAAATTTTTAGATAATTAGTATAATTGCTCCTAAGTAACATATTGTGTTATATGGAGGGATTTTAATGAAAAAGTATTGCATAATAGGTCAAGATGATAGGAGCAAGTATATTAGAAGTATGTATGTTACTGAAAAAGTAAAAATAGTATCATTTGAAGAGGCTGACTATATAATAGCTCCAATACCATTTACAAGAGATTGTAAAAATATAACTGGTGAAAATATAACTTGTGATGAATTGATTAGTACCTTAAACGGTAAAATATTATTTACAGGAGCGATAAAACCAGAGATTACAGAAAAGCTTTCAAAATATGAATATTACGATTTAATGAAATTCGAAGATGTGGTTATATCAAATGCGGTATCTACAGCAGAAGGAGCAATATATGAGGCAATAAAAGGTACGAAATTTACTATAAATTCATCAAATGTGTTAATTCTTGGATACGGAAATATTGGAAAGGCACTAGCAAATATGTTAAGGTCATTTGGATGTAATATATTTTGTGAAGCTAGAAAGGATAAAGACTACGCAATAATAAAATCAATTGGCTATAAATGCGTAAAATTAGATGAATTGGAGGAATATTTACCTCATATGGATTATATATTTAATACGATTCCAGCTATGATACTAGATGAAAAAAGACTAAAATTAGTAAAAAATACTTCTCTGATAATTGATCTTGCATCCACTCCCGGTGGCGTAGACTTCAAAGCGGCCAGCATGCAAAATAAAAATGTAACCTGGGCATTATCATTACCAAGCAAAATAGCTCCACAAACATCAGCCCAAAAGCTAAAAGAAAAAATAGACAAAATAGTAGAAGAACACACCGCCACTCCCCAGAGTTAGTTTTGTAAAAAAAGTAGAAAGGAGAATTATAACGTATTTTTACGTGTAATAAGTGATATATGATAATAGATGTAAAAGAAATAGTAGAAAAAGAAGTAGAAGCACTTTTGCCAAGAGTTAGTTTTGTAAAAAAACAAGGTGTAATTCCAAAGCTTGCGGTAATTATGTCTATTAACAATCAAGCTTCAAAAATCTATGTGAAAAACAAAAGAAAAATGTGCGAAAAAGTTGGAATATTACAAGAAGAATACATTATAAAGGCTGAAGATACAACTAGAGATGTAGTTGAACTGGTAGAAAAGTTAAATCAAGATGAAAGTATTCAAGGAATATTAGTCCAATTGCCACTTGATGAAAGTCTGGATGAAGAGATGATACTTCAAACTATAGAAGAAAAAAAAGATGTAGATGGATTTAATACTAAAAATATTGGAAAATTGGCTTTGAACCAAGAGGCTATTTTGCCTTGTACAGTTAGAGGAATAATTACTATATTAGATAGAATAGGGACTAGTTATTCTGGGAAAAATGTAGTTGTCATTGGCAGAAGTAAAATCGTTGGAAAGCCTATTTCGTATGCGTTACTAAATAGAAATTGTACAGTTACTGTATGCCATTCAAAAACTCAAAGTATAGAAAAATTTACCAAAGATGCAGATATTCTTATTGTAGCTGCTGGTGTGCCTGGTATTATAAATGGAGAAATGGTAAAACCGGGTTCCATTGTCATAGATGTAGGAATCAATAGATGTAATTCTAAAATTATTGGAGACGTAGTAACTGACGAAGTAGCAAAAGTGGCAAGTTATGTCACAAGTGTACCTGGTGGTGTAGGTCTTACAACTGTTCTGTCTCTAGCACAAAATCTTGTTGAAATATGTGAATCAAGAGTTAGTTTTGTAAAAAACTAACT
>HF991965.1 GCA_000433135.1 Clostridium sp. CAG:921 | reverse complement strand
GGTCATTCTTACTTTACTAGCTTGCTTAGTCTTATCTGGATTTAATTTTTGTAATCTTGATTTTCTAGGTTGAACTTCTTGTTCTTCATCACCTTGTTTGCCTACTTCTATCGTTCCTCTTGTCAACTCTAATTCTTTAGACAAATATTTGTCCATAAATATTTTTATATCTGTTTTATCAAAATCTTCTGTATGATAATCTCTTGTATGGTTAAATTGAACTCCAGCAAAAATCAATTTATCTGCAAGCATTATCCTTGCTTTTTCATCAACTAACCATTTTACTGGAGCAACTTTTACCCATACAGGATCACCATTTTTATAACTCTCTCCATTTGAAAGTTTAAATTTTTCACCACCAAAGTAAGAATTTGCTTCTACTCTTACATATTTTTTTCCATCGAATTCAAATTCCTCGTATTGTTTTGGCAAAAACATTTTATCGTATTCATCATATTTTCTTGAATCTGTTGTATATTTTTTTCCAGTTTTTGATAAACTTCCTCTTTCAAAAAGCATTTCTAATCTTATTTGCATAATTTCAAATACAGCTTTTTGTGGATAATATCCATACTCTACCTCTAAAACACCATCTCTTGCTCTTTTTGTTGCTCCACTTACTCTGTTCGTGGGGATACTAAAGATCGATGAGAACGGTAAAGCTGGGCGAGTCCCAACATAGCGTATCTTAGCATCGTCGTATTGACCATGCCCAGATGCCTTAACCACAAACGTGTCATTATCTCTATCATCTGATTTAGTCCAATAATATCCTGTTCTTCCCCCTAATGAGGCATCATCATCTATATGCCAATAATCTTTATCTTTATCAACCCATCCTCCTAGCAATATAGCAAAATCAGTTATTGCTGCATTTGTTCCTCTTTTTTGCAGTATATCTAATTTTTCACTTCCAAAACACTGCTCTTGTGTCAAAAAAGTTAGATTGCTCATAATAAAATTCACTCCTTAAATTACAACAATATTTTATCTCAAATAAATATCAAAAAAATTTTTCTAAGAATATTTTATCATAACAACATTTTTTTTACAATTTGCTTATAAATATTTTTTAACTTTTAATATCATTCATAAGATTTGCTATATTTAATGAAATATTAGCTTCAAATCTTATTACTTCCACCTTATGTTATTTATATCTTCTGCATATTTTATATGCTTTATATAATTTTTCAAATGTAAAAATTTCTTTTAACATCATATTATCCACCTAAAAAAATTGCAACTAAAACTTGCAGCTGAACATTTTTTATAATAAGCATACACATTTGAAAACAAAAGATATCACTTTTGTTTTGCTACTTTGAAAGAAAAGGCTATCCAGATTCTTTTTAAAAAACACTAATATAGGAAAATTTTAATAGAATTTCCAAGATACAAATATCGTATAATAAAATATTCAAATATAAAGCCAAAAAAAGCAGAGTATGAAAAAAATATTGTTATTAGTGATTACGTAGATGCAACAAAAACCATTGGTATTAACAACAAATAAAAATCTTAATAGAGCAATTAGAGATTATAGTTATCGTTTTGGAGAAATAGAAAGTATTTTTTTTAATCAAAACTCAAATGGATTTTTCTTGGAAAGTACAGTAATACTATATTTAACTATACTAGAAGCAGACTTTGCAAAAATTACTAAATCATATACGAATGTAAAAATTAGTACACATACAAATTCACATGGAAATAAAATAAGAATAATTTCACTTTTCTGGTAAACCTATTTCTTTTCTTACCGTTTCTTTATCTTTAATTGCAAGTAATCTTTTATAATAGAATGTTCCTATTTGTCTTTTTAATTATCTTACACTACAATTAGATTTCACAGTTTCATTAGCATAAAATTGTCTCATATACTTTAAATTTGTAACTGTAAATCCTTTTCCAAATTTACTTGTTAACTGTTCTAATAATTATTCTAATATTTTTTTACCATTTATGCTCTATCATTTGCCACAAGTCTTATGTATTTCTTGTCCTATCTCCCAATATGCTTGCACCATTGCTGAATTAACGGCAGTATATACTTTAATCTCCTTCTCTAATATTCCACCCAATAATAATTTCTAACATTTCAAAATTGTTTTTCCAATTTGATGCCATACTGCAACATCTTTTAGTTTTCTAATGAATTATTTTTTATTGTAATGCCAAACATATCTATATATAATGTACTTAATAAAATTTGAGTTTGATAACAATCATCTACCTTTATATGGATAAATTTTATACCTTCCTTTGTGGCTTTATATAAAGCCGTTTGCCACTCTAAATCTACCATCGAACTATTTAATGAATTTTGACTTATAAAAAAGAAAGCCTTCTTTAAAAGACTTCCAATTTTATCATGCATTTATTTAAGTTTTAAGACACACACTCTCTCAACATGACCCACATATCCACTGGTGATTGGTTTTTGGTAGTTCATATATTCACTATTGATTCGTTGCATTGACATTAAGCTCTACCTTTTATAACTTTTACTCATCCTCATTTGTTAAGCTATTGTCTTCTAAACTATCGTCTTTTTTTACATAGTTTTCTAAATTTAATTCCTTCTTAAATTCTTCTTCTATTGGCAAATATAATTTATACTTTGAAGCAAATATTTGATTATTATCTTCTGGCAAAGTATATTTTACAACTTGTTCACTTTTATCTGCACAAAGTACAATTCCAATTGGCGGATTATCTCCTTCATTCATCATTTCTCTTGTATAATAATTTACATACATTTGCATTTGTCCTATATCTTGATGTGTTAAATCTCCTAGTTTTAAATCTATTATTACAAAGCATTTTAATATATAGTTGTAGAATACTAAATCTATAAAGAAATGTCTTCCATCAAAAGTTATTTTTTGTTGTCTTGATACAAAAGAAAAACCTCTTTCTAATTCTAATAAAAATTTTTGTAAATGGTTTATTATTGCTTGTTCTAAGTCTTTTTCATAGAAACTTGTTTTTCCTTCTAATCTTAAAAATTCTAATACATAAGGATCTCTTATTATATTCTTAGGTTCTACTTTTTCTGGTAATCCTATTTCTTTTTCTACCGCTTCCTTATCTTGACTTGCTAATAATCTTTCATAATAGAATGTTCCTATTTGTCTTTTTAATTGTCTTACACTCCAATTAGATTTTACACATTCATTAGCATAAAATTGTCTAGATTTTTCATCTTCAATTCTCATTAATAAATTATAATGTGACCAACTCAATTCGCTAGACAGTGTCTGGCGAATTGGAAATGTACGATAAAATTGTCTCATATTTTTTAAATTTGCAACTGTAAATCCTTTTCCAAATTCACTTGTTAACTGTTCTGATAAATATTCTAATAGTTTTTACCATATTCTGCTCTATCATTTTCTCCGCATGCTTTATGTATTTCTTGTCCTATCTCCCAGTATGCTTGTACCATTGCAGAATTAACGGCAGTATATACTTTCGCTTGTGCAGTTAGTACACTATTTCTAATTATTTTGTATTATTCTTCTGGTTGTATTGTTATTTGATTATCATTCATAAAATTCCTCCTTCTCTAATATTCTCCCCAATAATAATTTCTAACCTTTCAAAATTGTTTTTTCAAATTTGATGCCATACTGCAACATCTTTTAGTTTTTCTAATGAATTATTTTTTATTGTAGCTTCAAATGGAAATTGTGGAGTTAACACTCGGCTAACTCTTGCACCTCTAAAATTGCAATTGTCAATCTCTCCTGAATAAATATTAGACATATCTTTTAATGTATTCTCTAATCCATATGAGTACATATCTATATATAATGTACTTAATAA
>HF991964.1:26562-27478 GCA_000433135.1 Clostridium sp. CAG:921 | reverse complement strand
AGTTAAAAACTGTATTTCAACTTATAGGTTTAACTCTTGCAATTTTAGGTGTTGCTCTAAATCCAACTTATTCTACATTTGGTTTATTTGTGACAAAATCAACTAGTATGGGAGCAGTAGAACTTTTGATAAATGTTGGAATGACAGTTTCTATTGCATGTGCTGTACTTGCTACGCTATGGTCTTTAGTTGATTATATTGTACGTTTTAAAAAGGATATTAATGTTGAAGAATAGTGTTTTTATGAAGCTGTATTTTTAATTATGGCTTCATTTTTTATAGTTTTAAAAAATATTGTGTGGTTTTAAGTGGAGGTGCTAATGGCATATATTGAATTAAAAAATGTAAAGAAAAAGTATAGAATGGGTGAAGTGTATATAAATGCACTTGAAAATACTAGTTTTGAAATAGAAAAAGGCGAACTGGTTGTAATAGTTGGACCATCTGGTGCAGGCAAAACTACAACTTTGAATATACTTGGTGGTATGGATAGTGTTACTTCGGGTGAAGTAATAGTAGATGGAAAAAATATAGAAAAATTAAAAGGAAAAGCTTTGATAAGATATAGACGTGAAGATATAGGCTTTGTGTTTCAGTTTTATAACTTAGTTCAAAACTTAACTGCTAAAGAAAATGTTGAACTTGCAACGCAAATTTGTAAAAATTCATTAGATCCTGATGTAGTAATAGAAAAAGTTGGATTAAGTAATAGAAAAAATAACTTTCCTTCACAACTCTCAGGTGGAGAACAACAACGTGTTGCAATAGCTAGGGCAATAGCAAAGAATCCTAAACTTCTTTTATGTGATGAACCAACTGGAGCTCTTGATTACAAGACAGGAAAACAGATACTAAAATTACTTCAAGATACATGTAAAAAAGAAAATATGACGGTTGTAATCATAACTCATAATAC
>HF991964.1:25025-26529 GCA_000433135.1 Clostridium sp. CAG:921 | reverse complement strand
CCTATGGCTGATAAGATAATTCACTTTAAAAATGGGGCAGTACAAAATATTGAAATAAATAAAAATCCAGTATCTATAGATAATATAGAATGGTAAAGGAGAGTTATGAAAAAGGCTTTACTAAAAGATAGTTTAAAAGAAATTAAAAATACATATAAAAGGTTTATATCAATTTTGCTTATGGCTTTTTTAGGTGTTGGCTTTTTTGCTGGAATAAGAGCTACTTCACCAGATATGTTGGATACTGTTAATAATTATTATAACAGCCAGAATGTATATGATATACAAGTTTTATCAACCCTTGGACTTACAAATGAAGATCTGTTAAGAATATCGCAAATTAATAGTGTAGATAAGGTTATTGGAACGTATGAAACTGATGGAAAAATTGAAATTGAAGAAAAAGAAGCAATAGTAAAGTTTATTGCAATACAAGATGTTAACAAGCCTTTACTATTAAATGGTAGGTTACCTAAAAAAAGTGATGAATGCGTTGTAGAAGAAACATTTTTAGTAAATAATAATATGAGTATAGGAGATACAATTGATGCTAATATAGCAGATACCAAAAATGATGATGGAGATAATATTTCTTATCTAAAGAATAATAAGTTAAAAATTGTTGGTACAGTCCAAAGTCCACTCTATATATCAAAAGATAAAGGAACAAGTAAACTTGGATCAGGTAAAGTAAATTACTATGTATATATTTTAGAAGATAATGTAAATGCAAACGATATTTTTACAAATATATATATTAGGGTAAAAGATTCTAAAAAGTATTTAACTTCAAGTTCTGAATATGAAGATTTAGTTAAAGTAACTAAAGAACAAGTTGAAAATATAAAATCAGAATGTGAAAAAAATAGATACGATAAATTAGTTGAAAAGGCAACTTCAAAAATAAATGATGCAAAAAAAGAACTAGAAAAGCAAGAAAATGAAGCAAGAGATAAAATAAATGAAGCTGAAAGTAAAATAAATGATGGATATGAACAAATAAAAAATAGCAGTAATGAGATTTTAAAAAATGAAAAAAATGCAAATTCTAAATTTTCAGATGCTCAAAACAAAATAGATGTTGCGTGGAGTCAAATTAATCAAAATGAGAAAAATTTGTCAAAATCAGAAGAGGAAGCATATGCAAAATTTGCTGAACTTGAAACCAAGAAAGAATACTTAAATGAAAAGATTAAAGAACTAGAAAAACAAGAAAATGAACTAAATTCAAACTATATTATTATAAATAATATGCTCTTAAAAGATAATTTAAGCGATAAAGAAAAAGAAAATTTTTTAACTCAAAAGGCTGAAATTGAGTATAATTTAAGTAAAATTTCTGAAACAAAAAAAGAATTACAAAATTCAATTTGCACAATTGATGAAGGAATTGAATCAAGCAAAAATAAAATTTTGAATGGAAAAAGTGAAATTAATCAAGCAAAAATTAATTTACAAAATAGTCAAAATGAGCTAGATAATTCAAAAAAAGTCACTTATTCTA
>HF991964.1:16368-24992 GCA_000433135.1 Clostridium sp. CAG:921 | reverse complement strand
AAATTGAGTGATGCAAAATATCAAATAGAATCATCAAAAAAAGAATTAGAAAATGCTAAAATAGAACTTGAAAATCAAAAGATTGAATTTGAACAAAATATTTCTGATGCAAAACTTAAATTAAGTGATGCAGAAGAAAAAATATCTGATATAGAATATCCAAAGTGGTATATATTAACAAGAAACGAAAATGCAGGATATGTTAGTTTTATACAGGATACAAAAAGTATAGAAAATATTGGAAAAGTTTTTCCTGTTGTATTTTTTGTAGTTGCAACTTTAATTTCACTTACGTCAATGACTAGAATGGTTGAAGAGCAAAGAATGCAAATTGGTACTTTAAAAGCACTAGGATATAGCAAAATACAGATAATGCAAAAATATGTTTTATATGCAGCTATTGCATGTATTACTGGCTCATTAATTGGTATGTCAGTTGGATTTGTAATTCTTCCAAAAATAATATGGTTAATGTATGGAATGATGTATCAAATTACACCTATATCTATTTCGTTTAATCTAAAATATGGAGGAATTGGCTTACTACTTATATGTGTTTGCATGATTGGTGCCACGATTTATGCTGTAATGAAAGAACTTATAAGTACTCCAGCAGTATTAATGAGACCTAAGGCTCCAAAAGGAGGAAATAGAGTTTTACTTGAAAAGATAAATTTTATCTGGAAAAGACTTAATTTTAGTCAAAAAGTTACTATTAGAAATTTATTTAGGTATAAAAAAAGGTTTTACATGACAATTATAGGAATACTTGGTTGTTGTGCTTTAATACTTACTGGATTTGGAGTGAAAGATTCTGTATTGCAAATTATACCAAATCAGTTTGGAAGAATTTTTACATATGATATGCAAATTTCAATAAAGAGCGATATATCAAAAGAAGATAAAGAGGAGCTTGTATCATATTTAGAAAATAAAAAAGAATTTTTTAAAATTTGCAAGTCATATATGACATCTGGTATAATTTCAAATGGTGAGTTATCAGAAGATTTACAAATACTAGTACCAGATAGTTTAGATTCCTTTGATGGAATAATCAATGTAAATGATGTAAAGACAAAGGAAACTTTGAAATTAGATTACGGAAAAGTATATGTTAGCGATAAAGTTGCACAGTTAATAGGTGCAAAAGTAGGTGATGAGGTTAAACTAAAAAACAGTAATGATGTAGAGGTAACAATAAAGATTTCTAATATAGTAGAAAATTACGTTTCTCACTATGTATTTATGTCTAAAGAAACTTATCATGAATTATTTAATGAGGAATTTGATTTAAATAATGTATTTACAAAAAATAAAAAATTATCTGATGAAGAAAATGAGGAATTATTAAAAGAGCTTACAAGTAATTCAAGTATTGGCTCGGCTATTGATATAAACTCATCTATAAAGTCAATAAATGATATGATGAGCTTGTTAAACTATGTAGTAATAATTCTTATAATATCAGCTGGTCTGCTTGCTTTTGTAGTATTATATAATCTTGCAAATGTAAACATAAGTGAAAGAATAAGAGAACTTGCAACGATAAAAGTACTTGGATTTTATGATAAAGAAGTTTATCAATATGTTACAAGAGAAACAGTGATTTTAACACTAATTGGAATAGCATTAGGACTTGTTGGAGGATATTTTTTAAATTATTATATAATGGGAACATGTGAGATAAATATGCTAAGATTCACTAAGACCATAAATGTTATGAGTTATGTATATGCAGCCTTAATTACAATAGCATTCACACTAATTGTAAATATAGCAACATATTTTTCTTTGAAGAAAATAGACATGATAGAAAGTTTAAAAAGTGTGGAATAAAATTGTATATATATTTTTTTATTGGATATAATAATATTAGTCTCACATTTTGCTTTACATTTTTGCAAATGAGTGTGTGGGTCTTATATAACTATATTTTTATAGTTGTAAACAAACGTGGGACTTTGTAGTTTTTTTCCCATGTTTGTTTTTTTATATTTTTAAAATTTCATAATAGGAGGTATTAGTTTATGAAAGTTTTAAATAATATAATACTTGCACTTGTTATAATTGGAGCTATTAATTGGGGATTTATAGGACTTTTTGGAATTGATTTGGTAGGTTCTTTATTTGGCGGTACTACATCGGTAATTAGTAGAATTATATTTACAATTGTAGGAATTGCAGGTATATGGTCATTTACTTTTTTTGGAAAAGTCGATGAAGAAGAAGGACATCAAGAGTTAGCAAAAGAGTAAAAATAATGAGTGCTATTTTATTATGTAGCACTCATTATTTTGGTAAGGTATCTAAAAGTTCTAATAGTTTTATGGAATAGGTTTTAGGCGTGTTATCTTGGTAAATGTCACTTATTTTAGGTAAAATTGTTTCTAGATTTGAAAGATTAGACATTTTTTCTTCATTTGGAAATATTATTGACCAGATGTTTTTTCCATTGCCTTTTCCTAGAATTATGTTTAAACTGTTATATGTTCCACTTTCCATACTACTAGTAAAATTATCTTTTTTTTCAAAATTAACTTTTCCTATTTTTATATATGAATTATATTTGATATTATTTTCACTTAAAGTTTCACTCACAATATTTTCAATATTAGAAGTATGTGTTTTTAAAAAATCCATTACTTCTTCGTTATTTTTAAATGTTAGATCAAAGCTATTTAAGTATGAGTTAATTTTTTCATTAACTTTAAATTTTATTATTTGGTCTTCATTAGAATCACTATTTGCTATTACATGTAGACGTACATATTTTTCATGCTTAATATCTTTTATAAAAAATTTCATAAAAATTATTACATTTAAAATAACTAAAGATGTAATTGCTATAAAAAAAGGAGTATATTTAGATTTCAAATTTATCACCTAGAAATATTTTTTGCAACTATGTAAAAATAATACTAAAATTTTAAAGAAAAAAATAGCAGTTTTACGTGTTAATTATCGTAATTTGTAATAAAAAAATTATGTCGAATATATACGCTAAAAAGATACAAAAGAACGTAAAACTAGTCATTTTTTTGCGTTGACTTTAGAAATGGTAAATGTTAAAATTATAATCAGTTAAGGGGGAACGGTAAATGAAAAAAATTAAGTTTTGTTGCTTTACAGTAAATTCAACACATGCTTACATAATTGCAAATAATTTTATAAACAACGAATTGGAAAATGTAAAAGTTATATATATAAGTGAAAAGAGTGAGAAGAAAAAATTAAAAAATATAATTTCAAAATTTTATAAAAAAATGAATGATAGATCATTTTACACAGAGTGGTTAAATGAAAAAATTACAAATGATTATGAAAATGAAAATTTTGTTTTTGTAGTTAATGGAAAAGCAGACTTTGTAGAAAAAGTAAATGAGTTTTTGGATATTAATGAATCACAAGGGTATGTAATAAATTGCTATGATATATTTGATACCGAAATAAGTACATCAGAAATAATAAAAAAACATGAATTTTATATAAATACGACAGGAATAGTAAAAAAAGAAGCACTTAACTTATAGAGTTAGTTTTATAAAAAAATTTGAATGCTAAATTATAATTTTCTTTCCTTTCTCGTATATACATAAAAAATGTATATACTTTAATTAAAATAGGCAGAGATAAAACTTTGCCTATTTTAATTTTGTATAGTACAAAAAACATAATATTTTGATGAATGATGTGAGATAGAAAAATTATTTAATCTATAAGTAGAAATTTTATAATAAACAATATGTAGTAAATGAAATTGAAGGTTAAATCAAAATTTAAAATGTAAAACTATAATTAAGATAGTAAATTGTGAGCTTATGTTGGAAAGATTCGTGTGGAACAATACTTTGAAATATTATATTAACAAAGTGTAACTAAATTATATAAATACAGTAATGTATACTAGAATTATATGGTACTGTATAATGTTAGAGATAATGATAAGCTTGTAAAAAAATGATACAATGTAACAATAAAGTAATAAAAATGTAATAAAAATGACTTATAAAATAAAATAGTGTAAATTTCTTGAATTTTATAAAATAAGTATGTTAAAATCATATTATGAATTAGTGATAATATTCATTTGTAAAAATTGTAGCCGTCAATTATACTATGATGTAATGCTATTTGAGGTAATAATACCTATAAAAATCTCAGATGGAAGTTGTTGTTGTGGCTGTGCGGTTGCAAGATCATTATATTTATATGATGGAAGTTGCATAATTAGTAGGAGGGAAATTTATGAATAAGAAAAAGGTGAGTATATTGTCAATGGTTACAACTTTTGTTGTTGCCATATGTTTAATTTTTGGTAATTCTATAAAGGATACTTGTATAAGGTATGTACAAAAGTATAGTGGAGATAATGAAACAACTGCAATAGATACAATTAATGTATCTATTGATAAAAAAGCAAAATGGACTGATGCAGAAAATGCTGTGGGTGAAATTACACTTAAGGCAAAAGCAAATTATTCTGGTCAAGTTGATGAATCACCAATTGATGTAGCAATAATACTAGATAAAAGTGGATCTATGAAAACAAATTGGTTAATTGGAATGACAGATTTTTCTGGTGCAACATCGTCAGCTTGTTTAAATCCGAAGCATTATTATAAAGTAAGAGATACAGGTGAAATTTTAAGATTTCCAGAAATTTCCGAAGATGTTAGTGTAGCTAAATATTCACATTTTGATGAAAATGGAAATTGCTTAGATAGAGTATTAACAGGATCTGAATTAGCACAAATTGCCGATACAGAAAATGAGTTCTCTGAAAAAGCTGTAAAAAGATTAACAGATTATTATGCTGATACAAATATTACACTACTAACTGATAAATCAAAAGGGTGTACTGAAAGATTAGAGTTGGTTCAAAATTCATTGTCTAATTTAATAAATAAGATGTATGAAAAATATCCAAATAGTAGGATATCCTTGGCAGGATTTTCATTTGCATTGCAAGATGGAACAACTAAAGTAGAAAATTGTACTTGGGATAATAATGATGCAAATGTTGTAACAGATTTTTTAACTGTGGATAAGAAAGATGTATTGATTGAAAAATTAAAAAATAGATCTTGTGGAAATGCAACAAATTATACTGCAGGGCTTGAATATGCAGTAAACCTTATAAAAAACAGACCGGAAAGTGAGAAAAATAGGCGTACAGTTGTATTGTTTTTATCTGATGGTGTACCAAATGCAGGAGATGGAGTTGATGCAGCTACTGAACTTGCAACACTTGGTGTAGATGTATATGGAATTGGCATTAATATACCAGCAACATCTGAACAGTATATTAAAAATATAGCTTCTAAGGATAAAAGTGGTGATTTATTATATTATAATATAAAAAATGTAAGTGATTTTGATGATGTTATTCAAAACGTATATGAAAATTTTTCTAATGCATTAGCAACTGACGTAGTTTATCAAGATGTTGTAAATTCAAAATATTTTGATATACTTCCAGGTCAAGATTTAGGTGATGATGTAAGTGTTAATGGAAATAAATTGACATGGAATATTGGCGAATTAGGAACTAATAACGTTACAAAATCGTTTAAAATAAAATTGAAAGAGGAATATAGATTTAGTGATGTTAATAACTTATCTATGTTAACAAATAGTGATACAGAAGTTTCAAAAGGTGCTAATTTGGAATATAAAAAAGTAAGTAAAGTAAATGGAAAATCTGTAAATTATACATCTGATAGCAAAATTTCAATAGAAAGTCCTAGATTAATATATAATTACAAAGGTGGAAATGTAAACTTTGAGGTAAGTGAAGTAACAGGAAAAGATGATACGGTGTATTTTGGAATATTTAATGATCAAAATCAAAATAATACATCAGTAATAAAGAAATTAGATTTTAATCTTGGAAATTCAGTGTCATTTGATAATCTTTCAAAATCTCAAAAATATTATATATATGAAGTTGATGAAAGTGGAAGTAAGATTAAAAGTAAATCGCAGTACGTTTTAGATACTAAGATTGGAAATATTAAAGAAATTGAAAATGGTTTTGAATTTTCTAACACTATGACATCTGTAATTACAAATACGGATGATGCTTTTAGACCATCTAATGTTAGTGATGATATTCTTACAGTAAAAAATTTAGAATCTAAAGTTAGTTTAAAACAGAATTTGAAAGATATAACTGTAAATAAAGTATGGATTGATAATAAAAATGAAACTCACATAAGACCTTCAAATATTACGATTTTAATAAAAAATGGTAATAATTTAGCATTAAAAAAAGAATTTGCAGTTACGAATGAAAACCAATCATATCAAATTAGTAATTTAAGAAAATATGATTCAAATGGTAATGAAATACAATATACTATTGAGGAAGAACAAGTACCAGGGTATAGCACAAGTATTAATGGAAATACGATAACGAATACAATAAAAAAATTAAAAATAACTACTGAAGTAGAAGGTGTTGGAGGTTCTATATCTGGAAATGGTTTACAGCCATATGAGGAAGTTTTATATGGGGCTGGTAGCACTAAGGATATATTAATAGTACCAGAAGATAAATATCAAATAAAAAAAATAACTATAAATGGTATGGAACAAGTTTTACCTACTAAAGTAGATGAAAAGTATTTACTTTCAAAATTTGAAAATATTACTGAAGATGTACATGTGGTAGTAAGTTTTGATAAAGCAGACACAAAGGTAATTGTAAATTATAAAGAAATTGGAAGTAATAATAAATTACTTGATGAAATTACAATAAATGGAAAAGTTGACGATGCATATAAAACTATAAATAAATTAGATGAAATAAATAAAAAATATAATGATAAATATGAGTATGTAAAAGTTGATGGAAATGTTGAAGGTAATATCACTAAAGAAACTATATATGTAACTTATTGGTATGACAAGAAACAAGGTGAAGTTGAAGTAAAATATATTGATAAGGATACAAATATTGAATTATTACAAAGTGAGTTATTAACTGGTAAAGTAGATAGTAAATATACTACGAATGATAAGATTAGTAATATTAACTCTAAGTATGATGATAAATATGAATTAGTCGCTGTTCCTGAAAATGCTAGTGGAAATTATACGCTTGAAAAGCAAACAGTAATTTATTATTATTCAAAGAAGCAAACAAAAGTAGTTACTAAATATATTGATTTTGAAAGTGGAGAAGAAATTTATAACAAAGATATAATTTATGGTAAAATAGATGATGAATATAAAACAGAAAATAAGATAGATAAAATTAATGAAAAATTTGACGAAAAGTATGAACTTGTAAAAGTTGATGGAGACATTTCTGGAAACATGACACAAGAAACTTCATATGTTGTTTATTATTATCAGAAGAAGAAAGGAATCGTAGAAGTTTTATATAAGGAAATTGGAACTAATAATGAATTGGCATCTAAAGAAACATTTATTGATATACTTGGAAAAAATTATATAACTAGAGATAAAATTGAAGAGATTAATGATAAAAATAATGAAAAATATCAATTTGTAAAAATTGATGGAAACAGCGTTGGAATATTTGATGAAGATGTTAAAAGTGTGACATATTGGTATGAAAAAAAGCCAGCTAAAGTAATAGTAGAATATGTAGATATAGAAACTGATAGTGAGTTAATATCTAATGTAATAATAAATGGGAAAATAGATGATGAATATAAAACTGAGAATAGAATTAGTGAAATAAATAAAAAATTTAAAGATTGTACTTATGAACTTGTAAAAATAATAGGTGATATAGATGGTACTATGACAGAAAATGATATTATCGTAAAATATTATTATAAAAAGGTACCTGAACTTGTTAATGATTTAACTAATGGAACACCAAGTACTGGAAATAGTTATAATGTAGCTTTATGGATAGTGGCCATGTCTATTGGAGTAATTGGTATAATAAAAACTATAAAATTATTAAAAAAAGATAAATAATTTTAAATAAGGTGGCATTTATGCCATCTTATTTTTGAATGAGGTATGTGATAAAAATGAAGAATATCAAAAAAATGGTATATGGTATGTTGTTGATAATGTTTATCATTATTTTTTTATTATCTTTATATAACGTTTTAATATATTTTTTCGATAAAAAGGAAAATGTTGAAATTTTACAAAATATTTCAAATTATATAGGAGATTATAATAATGTAAATAGTGGTACTAAAATTGATGTAGGTATAGATTTTGATAGTCTTAAAAAAATAAATTCTGATACAATTGGATTTATAGATTTAAATGAAACTGATGTTAAATTTGTTGTGGTAAAAGGAAATGATAATGATTATTATTTAACACATAATTTTTATAAAAAAAATAATAAATCTGGGTGGATATTTGCAGATTACAAAAATAAAATTGATGGTAGTGATAAAAATATAGTAATATATGGTCATAATATGAAAAATGGTACAATGTTTTCTAAAATAGAAGAAATGTATAGCAGTAATTGTTTTTCAAATTTTAAGTATATTACATTTGCAACAGAATATGAAACCAACTTATATGAAATATTTTCTGTGTATCAAATAGAAAATGAAAACTACTACGCCACATTAAATTTTAAAACTGACATAGAATTTGATTTATTTTTAAAGAAGATA
>HF991964.1:7139-16354 GCA_000433135.1 Clostridium sp. CAG:921 | reverse complement strand
TTATTTTTAAAGAAGATAAAGAAAAGAAGCTTATATAATTTTGATATAGAAGTAAATTCAAAAGACAAAATTATCACTTTATCTACTTGTGGATATGATAATGATCATAGAATAGTTATACATGCAGTGAAATTATAGCTTTTTTATTAAAAATATTCAATATCATAATTATATAATGCCAATTGACAAACACATGTTTATAATATATAATTAAAATTGAAATTATGTTTTTGAAAAATTTCAATCATAATTTTGTTATATTAAAGGTGAAAGTTATGAAAAAGTTGTTTAAATTAATAAAAAGTATAATTTTCTTTTGTATTGCAGCTTTAATAGCAATTTGTGGATATATAGTCTATGATGGATATAATATGTATAAAGAGGCCATAAGTAGTGAGAGCATAGAAAGCAAAATAGCAAAAATTGAAAATAGGCAGGATTATCTTAGCTATGATGAAATACCAAAAGATTTTTCTAATGCCATAGTTGCAGTAGAAGATAGGCGTTTTTACATGCATGGTGGCTATGATATAAAATCAATAGCAAGAGCATTTGTTAAGAACATAGAGACTAAAAGCTTAGTTGAGGGTGGGAGTACTATAACTCAACAATTGGCTAAAAATTTATACTTTTCTTTTGAAAAAAAATTTACAAGGAAAGTGGCAGAACTTTTTGTAGCGATTGATATAGAAAAAAAATATACAAAGGAGCAAATTTTATCTTATTATATAAGTGTTATATATTTTGGTGACGGATATTATGGTCTTGAGGCTGCTTCACTTGGATATTTTTCAAAAAGGCCAGATAGATTAAACTTTGATGAAATAACTTTGCTTGCAGGATTACCTAATGCACCGAGTATGTATGCGCTTACTAATAATCCAGACCTTGCAAGAAAAAGGCAAGCAATCGTTATTGAACAAATGAAAGAGTGTGGCTATATTACTGATGATAATTTAAAAGAAATAAATGAAAAATAATAAAATTTGTATTTTTAATTGACTTTTTTTAAAATTTGGTATAATATATAAAAGTAGTAATGATTACTACTTTTGGGGATTAGTATGAATTATTCAAAACAAAGAGAAGAAATTTTAGACTATTTGTCATCTACCAAATTACATCCGTCAGCTGATGCGATTTATCGTGAAGTTAAGAAAAAAGATAAAAGTATAAGTTTAGGAACAGTATATAGAAATTTAGAAACACTTGTAAGCAATAATATTATAAAAAAAATAAAAATAGCAAATATGAAGGATAGATTTGATTTTGATACAACTAGGCATTATCATACGCTTTGCGGTGTATGTGGCAATATGCAAGATGTTAGTACTAAATATCAAAATAAGCTTGATTTTGAAGTTGAAAATGACTTAAAATGTAAAGTATTATCGCATGATGTAGTGTTTTATGTAGTATGTCAAGAGTGTCTAAAGGAAAGGGAGGAAATTTTTATGGAATTAAAAGGATCAAAAACAGAAGCAAATTTATTAGCTGCTTTTGCAGGTGAATCACAAGCAAGAAATAAATATACATATTTTGCGTCTAAAGCTAAGAAGGAAGGATATGAACAAATTGCAGCTATTTTTACAGAAACAGCTGATAATGAAAAAGAACATGCAAAAATGTGGTTTAAGGAACTTCATGGTGGAGATATTCCATCTACAATTGAAAATTTGAAATCTGCTGCAGAAGGTGAAAACTATGAATGGACTGATATGTATGCTGAATTTTCAAAAATAGCAAAGGAAGAGGGCTTTGATAGAATAGCATATTTATTTGATGCTGTTGGTAAAATTGAAAAAGAGCATGAAGAAAGATATAAGAAATTAATAGCAAATATGGAAGAAGGAAAGGTTTTTGATTGTGGTGAGGTAAAAATGTGGAAATGTAGAAATTGTGGTCACATACATATTGGAACTTCAGCACCAGCAATATGTCCTGTATGTTCACATCCAAAAGCATATTTTGAAATAAAAGCAGAAAATTATTAAAATTATAGCTTGAAACTTTAATTTGAAGTTTCAGGCTCTTTTTTTATTAAAATATAAATACAATATTTACTTTTTGATTATTAAGTGGTATAATTTCGTGAAAAAAATAAATTCTAAAAAAATTTTTAAGGAGGATAGTATATGTATAATAAAGATGAATGGATTGTAAAAATGAATTTAGCAGCTATTTTTTATGGTGGATATGATCCTAGATCTTTACCACTAGAAATTCAAAAGCAGGTTGAAAAACTTTATTGGTGTGTAAAAAAAATTTCTGAACATAAAAAAGAACCAATGTTAAATGTAATATACGAGATTGCGTATAAGGCAAGTATTAAACTTTTAAATGAGAGTGATGTATTGTCTTTAAAAATTTAATTAATTTAAAAAGTAATAAGTCAATGTGATTTATAAGAAAATCATAAGTACTTGTTACTTTTTTTGTGCAAACTTTAAGTATAAATAATTCTTGATTATTTAAAGTATTTGATATATAATTTATGTATGCGTTGAGAGGATGAAAGAAATGGAAAAAATAATTGAACAATTGGCAAATGAATTTGCAATTAAGAATAATCAAGTTAAAAATACAATTTCACTTATTGATGAAGGAAATACTATACCATTTATTGCTAGATATAGAAAAGAAGTAACAGGCAACCTCGATGATGAATTGCTAAGAAATTTAAATGATAGACTTATTTATTTAAGAAATTTAGAGCAAAGAAAAGAGGAAGTAATAAGATTAATAGATGAAACTGGAAATTTAACTGAAGATATAAAAAATAAGGTAAGTAGCGCGACTATTTTGACTGAAGTAGAAGATATCTATAGGCCTTTTAAACCAAAAAAGAGAACAAGAGCTACTATTGCAAAAGAACTTGGCTTAGGAGAACTTGCAAAAATTATAATAAAGCAAAATATAAAAATGCGGAGATAAAGAAGAAATAACTAAGAAATTTTTAAATGAAAAAGTAAAATCTTCAAGTGATGCAATTTCATATGCATGTGATATAATTGCAGAAGATATATCTGATAATGCTTATTATAGAAAAAATATTAGAAGAATTTCATATACTACTGGAAAAATAGTTACTACTGCAACTAATAAAGATGAAAAATCTACATACGATATGTATTATAACTTTAGTGAGAACATAAGCAAAATTCCATCACATAGATTACTTGCCATAAATAGAGGTGAAAAGGAAGGGGCACTAAAGATAAAATTTGAAGTAGATGAAGAGAAAATATATGATTTTTTAGAGAGTAAAATAATTTTATCAGATACGATATTTAAAGAAGAAATTGTAGAGACTATAAAAGATTCATATAAACGTCTTATAAAACCATCTATAGAAAGAGAAATATGGGCTGATAAATTTGAAGAAGCTTCAGAACAAGCTATAAAGGTTTTTGGAGTAAATGTAAAAAATTTACTTATGGCAGCTCCGCTAAAAGATATGGTCGTAATGGGATTTGATCCAGCATACAGAACAGGATGCAAAATTGCTATAATTGATGAAACAGGTAAATTGCTTGACTATACGACTGTGTATCCAACAGAACCTCAAAATGATGTGGAAGGTGCAACAAAGAAATTATTAGAACTTATAGACAAGTATAATGTACAAATGATAGCAATTGGAAATGGAACAGCTTCTCGTGAATCAGAAAAATTTGTTGCTGATTTGATAAAAAAAGCAAAAAATAAAGTATATTATACGATAGTAAGTGAAGCAGGAGCGTCTGTTTATTCAGCATCAAAGCTTGCAACAAAGGAATATCCTGATATAAATGTTTCTATAAGAGGGGCTATTTCAATAGCGCGAAGATTACAAGATCCAATGGCAGAACTTGTAAAGATTGAACCTAAGAGTATTGGTGTTGGGCAGTATCAGCATGATGTAAATCAAAAAAGATTAGATATGACTTTAACTGGTGTGGTAGAAGATGCTGTAAATAAGGTTGGAGTAGATGTAAATACAGCAACACCGTCACTTCTATCTTATGTATCAGGAATAAATTCAACAGTATCAGAAAATATTGTAAAATATAGAGAAGAAAATGGAAAGTTTACGTCAAGAAAGGAACTTATGAAAGTTCCAAAACTTGGTAAAACAGCATTTGTTCAATGTGCAGGATTTTTAAAGGTACCAGAGTCTAAAAATATATTAGATATGACAATGGTTCATCCAGAGTCTTATGAGATTGCTACTAAGCTTATAGAAGACATAGGCTATAGTTTGAAGAATATGAGTAAAGATGATTTAGATAGTATAAGAGGAAAACTTGATAATATCAATGTGGAGTTTGAAGCAAATAAACTAGAAGTAGGCAAACCAACACTAAAAGATATAATAGAAGAATTAAAAAAACCTGGTCGTGATCCAAGAGATGAAATGCCAAAACCAATTTTAAAAAGTGATGTATTAAAATTTGAAGATTTAAAAGAAGGAATGCAACTTACTGGAACCGTTAGAAATGTAACAAATTTTGGCGCATTTGTTGATATTGGAATAAAAGGTGATGGTCTTGTTCACATATCAGAGCTTAGTGATAAGTTTGTAAGGGACCCTATGGAAGAAGTATCTGTTGGAGATATTGTGAATGTAAAAGTAATTGGAATAGATGAGGCTAAAAAGAAGGTAAGCCTTAGCATGAAAGGTTTAAATTAAATGGTGATGTTATGCCAGATAGTAATTTAATAGTGTATTTAACTATAATAGCACTAGTGTTGGTATGTGTATTTTTTGTAATATTTAGAAAGTTGTTTAAACTTTCATCAACAATAAAACTTGTATTTATGTCGATTATAATAACCATTCTTGTGATAATTGCATTAGCTGCAATATATAGTGTTGCTAATAATGAGTTTGAGTATGTAAACGTTGAAAAATATAGTATATCTGGAAAGGTACAAAGCTTAAATGGTGACACTATCATTATTTATGTTACTTCAACTACTAATGATAAAATAAAAGGAAACGTAAAATTAAAAGTAAATGATACGACTGCTTTTTTCGCGCAAAAGGACTCTTCAAATTTAGTCAGAATTAGTATGAAAGAAATAATTCCTACTAATAAAGTAGAAGTAACCTGTTCATATGATAAGAGTCATGATATAATAACGGCAATAAAGATTGTCGTAAAATAAGGTGGTGGAATAATATGGAAGAATTAATTGATCCTGAAATACTTATGATGTTTGGAATATTTGTTATGAGTTTTGTTTTATTAAACTTACTTTTTAAGTTTATCTCAATGCCAAATATTATAAAGAAAATATTAATTATAGGATTTGTAGTCGGAATGATATTTATGGTAATGAGTTATATAGATAAACATGAAGTAAGCATGACTAGCGAAGAAACCTCATCTAATCGAGTCGTAGGACGAGTGGATATTGTTAGTACAACAATTAATAAAATTCAAATTACTTATCAAAAGTCAAATATTTTAAAGTCAAATATTTCTGATGATTTTTCTGGACTTGTTAATGTAAAAATAAGTAGTAAAACTAAGGTGTATAGAGTAAAAAACGGAGTAAAAACAAAAATTAGTATTGATGAAATAGCAGTAGGAGATACTGTTACAGTATACTGCAAAGAAAGTAAATTGGATGATAAGAGTCCAACGATTACACCAGTAAAAATATATGTTTATGAATAATATGGGATATGTGAAAAATGGAAAAAAAATTACGTTATATGTTGGTTATTATAGTAGCTTTTCTTTCATTTGTGTATTTTAGTGATAAGATCTATGCTATTTCTTCTTATACAATAGAAGATTATAGCATAGACTTTGTTATAAAAGATGATGGAAATGTGAAGGTAACAGAAAAAATTGAATATTCATTTAAAGAGAGGGTATTAAACATAAATAAAGATATACTTCTTTCTTTAAATGGTTCGTCATTAATGAATGAGGAGTTTGTAAATGATTTAAAAAAATCAGAGATTCAAAACCTTAAAATTTTTATGTCAGATGATGGTATAAATTATGTCGAAATACATGAAATTTTAGATAGCAAAAATGAAAAAAAAGAACTGTATTTAAAAAGTATTCAAGATGATATTTGTAATATAGAACTATATTTGCATGCTAATAGCAATACAAAAAAATACATAATGTATGAGTATGAACTTAAAAATTTGGCTGTAAAATATAAAAATGCTTGTGTTGTTGGTATTAATTTTATAGCTAAAAACTTAAAAACAGATGTCAATAAAATTGATGTGAGGATAAAACTTGAAGATGAAGTACAAGATATCGAAATATTTAGGGTATATCCACATAGTTATTGTAAAGTGTCTGAAATTCAGTATGAAGGAAATGTAGCAAATTTTAAAATATATAATTTAGGTCTACAAAGTGCTGTAGATGCAAAGATAGTATTAAAGGGTAATTTACCAAGTAAGCTAGATTTTTCTGTACTAAAAGATTATGATTTAAAGCAAATGATGGAGTCTGAAAATAAGATTGATAAGAAGAAAGATAGATACATAATAAGTAAAACAATATATTACCTATGTGATATATATATGGTAATATCATATATATCTTTAATTATAATAATAATAAATAAAAAAAATAATGGAAAAGAAAAAGATATTAAAGCCGAAAATGTAATTTTAAATAAACATAGACTGTTAGAGTATAATAATTTATGTGGTAAGTCTTGCCTTGAAACTACTGCTTTTGGAGCTACTTTAATAGAACTTGAAAAACTTGGATATATAAGTATGGAAACTATAAAAAATAATCTTGAGGTAAAAAATGTTAAAGATTCTTTTGAGTTTTTTATATCTTTAAAAGCCAGTACTGATTTTTCAAAATTAGATAGATATCAGATTCTTGTTATAAATTATTTATTTAATGGTATTGTAAAATCTGATAAAATTGAAAATCTTGAGCACAGAAAAATATTTTTAAAAGAAACTTTAAAAGAAATCTCTAAAAATTATAAGCTTGTTAAAGAATTTGCAAAAGAATGCTCTTTAATTGATGAAGAATTAAAGAAGAAAATGTATAATAAAAATAGCAATAAAAATATAAAAATATATATTATTATATCGACATTTATAGTTACTTGTATAACTTTAATTAATACTTTTATAGTTTCACCACTTACACTAGAAAATAATATTGTTGCAGTTACTTTATCTGGATTTTTCTTACTAGGATATATAATTTTATTACTTCCATTTATGAATATAGAAGTTATAAAAAAAGAGTATATTGATGATTATAATGAAATGCAAAAATTAAAAAAATATATAACTAATTATCCGATTGTTGATCAAAAAATAGATTTTTCTGATATAAATCAATTATTGGATTTGCTTGAATTTGCTTGCATATTTAATTTATTACAAGGATTTTCAAAAAAGATAATAAAAGACTTAGCTAAAGAAAATGAATTTAATGAAAGCGTTAGAATAGATGATAACAGCTTGTTTGAAGTATTAGCTAAGTATAAATATTTAATTTTTGGATACAGTTTTTCAAATATTTCAACTGTTATTTCTACAGCAACTGGAAGTAATTCTGGTGGAGGATATTCTGGATAAAATTTTTATTTTTTATAGTTGTTATAGTATATTTGTGAAATATTTGTTAAAAATATTGTTAAAATAAATTCTTCATGATAGAATATAAAGTATCTTATATAAGTTATAAGAGTGTAAGTAGGAGGTATGATTTTATGAGTGAAAAAATAAGAGTAGCGCAGTATGGATGTGGAAAAATGTCAGTGTATACTATGAGGTATGTATATGAAAAAGGAGCAGAAATTGTTGCAGCTTTTGATATTGATCAAAATAAAATTGGAAAGGACATTTCAACTCTAATAGGTGGAGATTATAAAGGCGTTGTGATTTCTGATGTTAAAGAGGCAGAAGAGGTTTTAAGAAAAGTTAAACCTGATATTTGTATTATTACAACAATGAGCTTATTTAAAGATGTTTATTCAGCTTTTGAAGTATGTGCAAAGCTGGGTATAAATGCAATTTCTACTTGTGAGGAAGCATTTTTCCCAATGAATTCTAATCCAACTTTAACCAAAAAGTTAGATGAAATGGCAAAGGAATCTGGATGTACTTTAACTGGTGCAGGATACCAGGATATATATTGGGGAAATTTGATTGCTACAATTGCTGGAAGTACTCATAACATTACAAAAATTGTTGGTAGCTCTAGTTATAATGTTGAAGATTATGGAATTGCACTTGCAAAAGCCCATGGTGCAGGTCTTAGCTTAGAAGATTTTGATAAGGAAGTTGCATCTGTAGATAGAGTTACAGATGAACAAAGGCAAAAAGTAATAGAAAGTGGTGATTATTTACCTTCATATATGTGGAATGTAAATGGATGGTTAGCAGCAAGACTTGGTCTTGAGATAACTCATCAAACTCAAAAAACAGTTCCAACAACTCATACAACTGATTTAGAGTCTTCAACTCTTGGAATGACGGTAAAAGCTGGTGATGCTACTGGTATGTCTGCAGTTGTAACTACTACAACAAAACAAGGAATTACACTTGAAACACAATGTATAGGAAAGGTTTATGCTCCAGAAGATTTTGATAAAAATGAATGGACTATTTATGGTGAACCTGATACAACAGTTGTAATTAATAAACCTTCAACAGTTGAACTTACTTGTGCTACTATTGTAAATAGAATTCCTGATGTCATTAATGCAAGACCAGGATTTGTACCAACTGAGGAAATGCCTGTACTTGATTATAGAACAAAATCATTAGATGAATATCTAGATAAGTAAACAAAAAAATGTGATGTCAGTTTTGATATCACATTTTTTAAGACTAGAATATAAATTAAATTGGAAATGAAATTTTATGTCTATATTAAAGTATATGATTATACTAGCTTAAAAAAATGGACACAAGTATGATAAAAGTTTGCATAATTCTACTAAAAAAGTTGACATAAAATTTTAAATGTGATATACTATTTAGCATAGTTAAAAAAATGAATTGTTGGTCTATTGAACAAACATGAATGTTGTAATAAGAAAGGATATCCTCATGAAAAACTTTTTTAAAGAAAATGGAATTTTTTGTGTTAAGTACGCTTATGTGGATCACAAGGAGTATTTGGCTGATAGTTTATTTTGCAATGAAGAAATTGTTGTAAAATACAAAAATTTTTTTGCTGTGTTAAGAGGGACTGATTACCGGGTAATATTTTGTA
>HF991964.1:3730-7090 GCA_000433135.1 Clostridium sp. CAG:921 | reverse complement strand
AGTTTGAAAAGGCATTAAGTAAATTAGGTAATAAAATTGCATTATTTGGATATAGCGGATATGAGGAAGCATGTGAAAAATTTTTAAAGAGTTTAGAAAATTAAGTACTTTTGGCATCGATTTTGATCGGTGCCTTTTTAAAAGCCAATTTTTTTAGATTAATACTTTGTTTATATTCTTGTTTAATAAGAACAAAAGTTTGTAATACTACTTTACATATGAATGCGTGTATGATATAATGATGTTTAGGATAAAATCTTAGATATTATAGATACTAGGTTTAAACTTATCTTTAAAAAAGTAAAAAGGAATGATTTTATGAATGATAAATTAGTAATAAAGGGTGCTAAGGAGCACAATTTAAAGAATGTAAATATTGAAATACCAAAAAATAAATTAGTTGTTTTTACTGGACTTTCTGGTTCTGGAAAATCTTCACTTGCATTTGACACGATATACGCAGAGGGACAAAGAAGATATGTTGAATCGTTATCATCATATGCAAGACAATTTTTAGGATTAATGGAAAAACCAGATGTTGAGTCTATAGATGGACTTTCACCGGCAATATCTATAGATCAAAAAACAACTTCAAAAAATCCACGTTCAACAGTTGGAACTGTAACTGAAGTTTATGATTATTTAAGACTTTTATTTGCAAGAGTGGGTGTACCTTACTGTCCTAATTGTGGTAGAAGAATAAAAAAGCAAACAGTAGACGAAATAGTAGATCAAATATATGAGTATGAAACTGGAACAAAAATACTTGTTATTGCACCAATTATACGTGGAAAAAAAGGAGAACATGTAAAATTATTAGAACAAGCTTTAAAAGATGGATTTATACGTGCAAGGATTGATGGTGAAATTTTTGATTTATCAGACGGTATACCTGAACTTGATAGGCAAAAAAAACACAATATTGATATTGTAGTTGATAGATTAGTTATAAATGCTGATATTGAGCAAAGACTAACTGATTCAGTAGAAATTGCTTTAAAGTATGCAAATAACTTGGTCGTAATTGCAAAGTTAGATGGTGAAGAACAGTTATTTTCTCAAAATTATGCATGTCCTGATTGTGGAATAAGCTTAGAAGAACTTACTCCAAGAATGTTTTCATTTAATAGTCCATTTGGAGCTTGTCCATCTTGTACAGGACTTGGTGAAATATTAAAAATTGATGTTGATAAAATAATGCCAAACAAGGAGAAAAAGTTAAATGATTATGGTGCTATTCAAGGATGGTCAGGAAGCGGTAGTATTATAGATGGAATTAGTAAAATGTATATAGATGGACTTTGTAATCACTATGGAGTAGATCCTAGTACTAAATTAAAAGATTTGCCAAAAGATTTTATGCAAGTACTTCTTTATGGTAGTGGAGAAGAAAAAATAAAATTTAGACATATTACTAAAACTTTGCAAAGAGAGTTTGAATCAGAATTTGAAGGCGTAGTAAATACGCTTCAAAGAAGATTTAATGAAACTAAATCTGCTGGTATGAAAGCTTTTTATGAGGGATTTATGTCTGCTAGTCATTGTGATGGGTGCGATGGCGCAAGGTTAAAAAAAGAATCATTGGCTGTTAAGGTTGGAACTCTTAATATCCATGAACTTTGCAGTAAGAATATTGTAGCCATAAAAAAGTATATAAATGATGCATATGAAAAAATGTCGCAAAAAAATAAAATGATAGCTGAATTAATAGTAAAAGAATTAAATAGTAGATTGCAGTTTTTAATAGATGTTGGGCTTGGATATCTAACTTTATCTAGAAGTGCTGGTACATTATCTGGCGGGGAGGCTCAAAGAATAAGACTGGCTACTCAGATTGGATCTGGTCTTACAGGGGTACTTTATATACTTGATGAACCTAGTATTGGTCTTCATCAAAGAGATAATGAAAAACTTCTTTCTTCGCTAAAGAAAATGAGGGATCTTGGAAATACTTTAATCGTGGTTGAACATGATGAAGATACTATGAGAGAATCAGATTATATAGTAGATATTGGACCAGGTGCAGGAGTACATGGTGGAAATGTTGTGTTTGCTGGAACTCCTGATAAAATTTTGGAGTCTGAAGATTCAATTACAGGAAAATACTTAAGCGGAAGACTAAAGATTGAAGTACCAAAAGAAAGAAGAAAGCCAGAAAATGGTTATATAGAAGTAAAAGGTGCAAGAGAACATAATTTAAAAAAAGTTAATGTGAAGTTTCCTATAGGTTTATTTACTTGTGTTACAGGTGTTTCTGGAAGTGGAAAATCTACTTTGGTAAATGAAATATTATATAAAGCTGCAAGTAAAAAAATATATCGAACAATTGCAAAACCTGGATTACATGATAAAATTTTAGGATTAGACAAAATTGATAAAGTTATAAATATAGATCAATCTCCAATAGGAAGAACTCCGCGTTCAAATCCTGCTACATATACTGGTATGTTTGATCCAATAAGAGATTTATTTGCAGCAACAAATGAGGCAAAAATTCGTGGATATCAAAAAGGAAGGTTTAGTTTTAATATACCAGGTGGAAGATGTGAAGCATGTTCTGGTGATGGAATTATAAAAATCGAAATGAATTTCTTACCTGATGTATATGTTCCTTGTGAGGTATGTAAAGGTAAAAGATATAGTAGAGAAACGTTAGAGGTAAAATATAAAGGAAAAAGTATTAGTGATGTACTTAATATGACTGTAGAAGAAGCACTGGAATTCTTTAAAAATGTCACTCAAATAAAAAATAAATTGCAAACTCTTATGGATGTTGGTCTTGGATATATAACTTTAGGTCAACCTTCAACTACGTTATCTGGAGGAGAAGCACAGCGTATAAAGCTTGCAACAGAACTTTCTAGACGTTCTACCGGTCAGACATTGTATATATTAGATGAACCAACTACAGGACTTCATATGGCTGATGTACATAAACTTATAAATATACTTCAAAGACTAACTTCACAAAATAATACACTTGTTGTAATAGAGCATAATCTTGATGTAATAAAATGTGCAGATTATATAATTGACTTAGGTCCAGAAGGAGGAGATGGAGGAGGAAGTATTGTAGTAACTGGAACTCCAGAAAAAGTGGCAAAATGTGAAGAAAGTTACACAGGGAAGTTTTTAAAGAAAATGTTAAAGTAATTTTTAATTTTAAAATGGAAATAATAAAATTTATAATGTATACTTGATATAAATCTATTTTTGTGATATTGTATATAATATTTTTATATTGATGAGGTTTTAGAATGAAAAATAGAATATTTAGTCTATTAAAATCAAAATTAAAATTAAAGTTAATTATATTATTTTTGTGCTTAATTGCATTTTTAGCTATTACTGAAGATATTT
>HF991964.1:0-3718 GCA_000433135.1 Clostridium sp. CAG:921 | reverse complement strand
GCTATTACTGAAGATATTTTAAGTAAAGAAATAATGAAAGGTGATGTAATCGGGTATAATATAATTTCAAAGCTTCTGATGTCAGATACTATGACAAGTGTTGCAAAGATAATAACGAATTTTGGAGGACCGATTTATATAATTATAATAGCAATTATATTTGCCATTGCTATAAAGAATAAAAAAATATCGATATCTGTTTTTACTAATTTAATAGTAGTTACTTTAATTAACCAAATAATAAAGAATATATTACAACGTCCAAGACCAACTGAATATAGGATAATCGAGCAGGGAGGATATAGTTTTCCATCTGGACATTCCATGGTTAGTATGGCTTTTTATGGATATTTTATATATCTAATTTTTAGGTATATAAAAAATAAATATTTAAAATATATATTAAGTACGCTTTTGTTACTTTTGATAATATCAATTGGAATAAGTAGAATATATTTAGGAGTACATTATACAAGTGATGTACTTGGTGGATTTTTACTTTCGATTTCGTATCTTATAATATATGTAAGTATTACAAAAAAAGTTATTTAGTGCTTCTATATTAAGAATTACCAAGATACTTAGTATGACATATTTAAATCAAATAACCAGGTAATATTACCTGGTTATTTAATAATATTCGTTATATATGTATTAACAACAACAACAGCATAGAACTATGATTATTAATATAATCCATATTAAGCAACAGCAGTTTCCTCCGCCAAATAATCCGTTATTGCATCCACAACCGCATCCTCCATTGAAGCCACATCCATTGTTGCATCCACAGCCACATCCGCATCTTTCTTCCATTGTAATTCACCTCACTTTTTGATAAATCCATTTTTATGGAATAGTTGAACTATTTACTTTAAAGAAAGTATCAAAGTTCAATGGTCTAGATGAATTATCTTTAATATATAAGAAGAATAATACTGCAATCAATATTAAGAGTAAAAAAAATTTATCGTCGTTTGTGCACATATATAACACTCCTTAAAGTTTTATCTAGAAAAAATTGCATTAAATTTGCTTTGTTGTACTTAATAAATTCTTGTTTAGGATATTTGTCTTAATTTATTTTTTTCTAGATTACTATACTATATTCAAAATAAAAAAAATAGTGACACTAAAAATTAAAAATTGTTATAAAAATTTTATTGATTAAATTTTTTCATTATGCTATAATTTTAGTATGAATTTGCTATATCTGTGATTTAGCTTTTGAAATTGATTAATTATTATTAAAATTACAATTACAATTTGATGATAAATATATAAGTAAACATAGTATGTCAACAAACTGTAATCATCTAATGTGTGATTTCTGGGGGTTGTTTATATGAAAAATAAATTATATAACGTATTATTTCCAATATGGGTTCTTGTATTTTTTCCTATATTTTGGATTGTAGCACTACCAGCTAATTTTTTAATTGATACTATTGTCTTGCTTATATCTTTAAAGTTTTTAAAAATTACAGATGTTGAAAAAACATATAAGTCGTCTATTTTAAAAATATGGGGATTTGGATTTATTGCTGATTTTATTGGCGCAACCATTATTACATCAATTAGTCAAATTCAAGTTGAAAATGAAGCTGTTATGAATGTTGTAAATGCTATTTCTAATGATCCATTTAGTAATATATTAGCTATTATTATTATAGGGGTAGTCTTAGTTTTATCTGCTGTTGTTATATATGTTCTAGATTTTAAATTTGCATTTTCTAAAATTAAGCTTGATGCTAGTATTAAGAAAAAACTAGCTTTAACAATAGCAATATTTACAGCACCTTATTTGTTTTTTATGCCTGCTAAATATTTGTATAAAGATGTTGATGTAACAATCAACACTCATAATAATGAAAGTGCGGTAGAAAATGAATTTTCTGGCGATGCATTAACTTCTAGAATATTTGCAGAAAGTAGAAATTATACTAATACTGACTTTACATATATTGATAAAATTTCAAAAGTAAATTCAGATATTGTAGAGTCTAGTAAGGGCTCTATCGTAAACATGAGGATTTCAACTAATTTTGATGGCTTTTCAGATTTAGGAGAGTATAAGAAATGGGCAAAACAGTGCAGTATTATTGTATTTATAAAACAAAGTGGGATTGATGAAGTAGTAGTAAATTTAAAAAATTTAGAAAATGAGCAAATATGTAATTTATCATATTTAAAAAGTGATCTTGAAAGTGAATATGGTGTTAAGCTTTCTGACCTTGAAAATGATTCTCAAAAGTTACAAGAAATACTTGATAGTATAAAATAGTTTTGACTTATATTTTAAATAAGAAATAATATAGGTGGGATTAATTTGAATAAGAATGAATATATAGATTTAGATATAGTTGATTTTGGCAATTCCTTTGAAGGAGTTGCCAAAAATTTACGGAAAAGTTGTATTTGTACCAGGGGCAATTGTAGGAGAAAGGGTACATGCTAAAATTATAAAATCAAATAAGGATTATGAAATTGCTAAGATAGATAATATTTTAAAAACTAGTGATTTTAGAGAAGAACCAATTTGTAGTGCATATAAACTTTGTGGTGGATGTAATGCACTTCATATAAATTACAACATGCAATTAAAACAAAAAAGAAAAATGGTAGAAAATCTCTTGCACAAAGTATCTATGGATAGTAGTATGTTAAAAGATACTATTGGAATGGGGATTCCATACTATTATAGAAATAAAGTTCAATATCCTATTAGAATAAAAGACGGAAAAAATGTATTGGGATTTTATCAAAAAAGAAGTCACAGTATAGTTGAAAATGAGTGCTGTTTTATTCAAGATAGAATTATAGATGAAATTTCAAAAGAAGTGTTTAAAATTTTAGATTCATATGAGTTTTCTGGATACGATGAAGAAAAAAATATAGGAGAAATAAGGAACATATTGGTAAGAAGAGGATACCATACTGGCGAAATTATGGTGGTAATCGTTATAAATAAAAAATCACTTGTAAAAAATAAAAAGATGTTAGAAGTAGTAAAAAAAATAAGTGATATTGATAATAATATAAAAGGAATATTTTTAAACTTGAATGAAGACGTAACAAATGAGATCCTTGGAGAAAATACATATAAGTTATTTGGTGATGATTATATAAAAGATAAAATTGGTGATTTTGTTTATTACATTTCTCCAAAATCATTTTTTCAAGTAAATACTACACAAGCAGAAGTATTATATTTGACACTAAAAGAAAACTTGCATTTAAGTGGAGATGAAGTTTTGTTTGATTTATATAGCGGTGTTGGTTCAATAGGGATCTTTTTAAGTGATAGGGTAAAAAGTATTTATGGAATTGAGATAGAAAAAGAAGCTGTAAAAATGGCAAACTTGAATTTGAAAATAAATAATGTTTCTAATGGAAATTATATTGCTGGAAGTGTTGAAGAAAAAATTAAAGAATTTGAAAAAGAAAATATAAAACCAGATGTAATAGTTGTAGATCCACCAAGAAAGGGACTAGATCAAATAAGCATAGAGTACATATTAAAATTTAATCCTAAAAAAATTGGATATATAAGCTGTAATCCTGCAACTCTTGTAAGAGATTTAAAAATATTAGAAAAAAAGTATGAAATAACTACTATAATTCCTGTAGATATGTTCCCGCAAACACGGACACGTTGAATGCGTTTCGTTGCTATGTCTTAAGTAATCTTTGAAAGTGTTGATAACACTCACTTTTT
>HF991963.1:3094-4608 GCA_000433135.1 Clostridium sp. CAG:921 | reverse complement strand
AAGTCCGTAAGTTGATTTCAAATGGAGCGGGTGATGGGAATCGGACCCACACAGCCAGCTTGGAAGGCTGGAATTCTACCATTGAACTACACCCGCATCAATTAACTACATGACTAATTATATTATTTTTATATTAATTTGTCAATAGTTTTTGGTTAATTTTTTTTGGAAATTTTGATGTTTTAAAATTATGTTAACTTTATTAAATTTGTACTAACTATGTAAAAACACAATTTTACTTAAGTTAATAATAATAGATTTAACATAATTTAAAATTGAAAAATGATAAAATTTTTGACTGAGTTATATCCTTTTAATTTATGCTTTAGTATATTATATTACGTAATTTGAAAATTATTAAAAAATAAAACTGTAAGTAGATGAGTATTATTGCTTTATTTGGTTATAATTATTATATTGTGCTGAATAGAATATTATTAGGTGATGTTTTGCTTAATTTTTTTAAAAGCATAGTTGTAGGCATGGGAGCAGTTACACCAGGACTTAGTGGAAGTATATTACTTGTTATTTTTGGACTATATCATAGTGTTATATTTTCAATTGCTAACATTTTTAAAAGTTTTAAAAAAAATTTTGTATTTTTACTTCCAATTATACTTGGAATAGCTGTTGGAGTTATATTATTTGGAAAAGTAGTTAATTTTTTACTTTTAAACTATGAAGTAAAAACTAGATGTACTTTTTTAGGGCTTATACTTGGAACAATTCCTTCTTTTTATAAAAGCACGCTAAATAATAAGAAGAAGAGTAAAAAATATTTAAAAATAAAAGTATTATCATTTTTAATAGGTGTAATTTTTGTTATATTTAGTAGGATAAAAAGTATTGGAATTAGCATTGGACATATACAAAAATATATTTTTCTTGGAATAGTACTTGGAATTACATATATAACGCCTGGCGTTGATGGAGCATCTATATTGTCTACATTGGGGTTATATGAGCTGTATATATCACTAATAGCTTCATTAGATTTAAAAGTACTTTTTTTTGTATTAATAATTGCCACAATTTCGATATATTTATTTTCTAAAATATTAAATTATTTAATTATTAAACATAAATATGGCACATATTCTGTACTTTTTGGCTTTTTTTGTAGTACTATACCAAGTATAATTAGTAAAAACTGTATTGAAGCAATATTAGTAAAGCCTGTTTTATTACTTTGTTATATAGTTTTTGGAGTTTTAATATCATATAATTTTGGAAAGATAGTTGTAATTAAGAAAAAATAAATTTATGTTGATCTGATGTGATTGATTCTCTTGAGCTATCGGTCAAGCATAAGATAATAGTAAAGTTAAGAGTTTAAACTTTGCTATTATTTTTTTTAGAAAAATTGTAATATTTTGTCGTTTATATAATTGACAAAAGTAAAAAGTAGATATATAATGTACAGGTTGCTAAAATACATAAAAAATAGAAAGGATGAGAAAATGGAACAAGAAGAAAATATATTAGGAAAAGAAAAAATAGGAAAACTAATAAGA
>HF991963.1:0-3044 GCA_000433135.1 Clostridium sp. CAG:921 | reverse complement strand
ATATCGATGCTTGTTAATTCATTATATAACATAGTTGACCAGATATTTATAGGGCAAGGAGTAGGATATTTAGGAAATGGTGCTACAAATGTAGTATTTCCTTTAGTCATGATAGGACTTGCCTTTTCATTAATGTTTGGTGATGGTGCGTCTGCATATCTTAGTTTAAAACTTGGAGAAAAAAAGAAAAAAGAAGCTGAAATTGGAATTGGTAATGGAATAATGTTATCAACTATTGTTTCTGTAGTATTTAGTGCGATTACTTTGATATTTTTGCCTCAATTTTTGAAAATATTTGGTTGTACAGAAAACTTAAAAAGTTATGCGATAGCTTATGGAAGTATAATTGCAATAGGATTTCCTTTTTCAATGATGGGTACGACTTTAAATTCAATAATTAGAGCAGATGGAAGTCCAAAATACTCAATGTTTAGTATGGTGATAGGTGCTGTATTAAATACAATATTAGATCCAATATTTATATTTATGTTACATAAAGGTGTTGAGGGGGCTGCAATTGCAACAGTAATAAGCCAAATAGTAACTTTTATTTTAAATATAGCATATATTAGAAAATTTAAATCAATAAAAATAACTAAAGAATGTCTAAAATTAAAATTAGGTGTGTGTAAGAAAATATCAATGCTTGGAATTAGTAGTTTTATAACTCAGATGAGTATTGTATGTGTTATGACTGCTGAGAATAACCTACTTGGAAAATATGGAGCAAGTAGTAAGTATGGAGCTGAAATTCCTATAACTGTACTTGGAATTGTAATGAAAATAAATCAAATATTAAATAGTATAATAATTGGAATTGCAGCAGGAAGTCAACCAATACTTGGATATAATTACGGTGCAAAAAAATATGATAGAGTAAAGAAGACCTTAAAGATTGTACTTGGCTTAAGTGTCGTTATAAGTATAATTGCGTTTGTACTATTCCAAACAATACCAGATAAACTTATATTAATATTTGGTAGTGGCGATGCAAACTATATGGAATTTGCATGCCTTGCATTTAGAGTATATTTATTACTTTGCATATTTAATGGTGTTCAGATACCATCAGGAATATTTTTTCAAGCAATTGGTAAGAGCACAAAAAGTGCAATACTTTCACTTTCAAGACAAATACTTATATTAATTCCTGCTATGGTGATATTAAGTCATATGTATGGCATAATGGGAGTATTAAGTGCTGGACCTGTAGCAGATGGACTAGCTTTTATACTTGCAGCTGTTTTACTTATTAAACAAACAAGGAGTCTAAAAGAAGGAAAACAAGAATTTGAGAAAAATAAAGAAAGTGAAGAAGTAAAAAATGAAATTACGACTACCCCAGTTGTTATAACGATTGCAAGAGAGTATGGCTCAGGTGGAAGGTATATAGGTAGCTTAGTTGCAAAAAAACTTGGAATTAAATTATATGACAAAGAGTTTATAGAAAAAATGTCAAAAGATACTGGACTATCAGAAGATTATATTGAGGATAATGAGCAAAAAAGAAGTGTTTTAGATGTATTTAATAATGGATATTATGCTACTTTAAATAATGCAGATGAACTGTTTATAAAAGAGTCTGAATTCATAAAAGATGTTGCTAGTAAGGAGTCTTGTATCATAATTGGTAGGTGTGCAGATTTTATACTAAAAGATAATAAAAATATGCTAAAGGTATTTGTAAATAACTCAATGGAAAATAAAATCAAAAGGGCTGTAGAATTTTATAATATAGATAAAAGTAGTGCTGAAAAGGAAATTTCTAGAATAAATAAATTAAGAGCAAATCATTATAAATATTATACTGAAAAAGAATGGAGAGATCCAGCAAATTATGATATTTGTATCAATAGTGATGCTATTGGTGTTGAAAGAGCTGCTGAGTTAATATGCGATATTGTAAATAAGAATTTTCTAGTTGGAGCAAAAGATAAGTAAAAAATATTTAAGTATAAAAAATTAAGATTATATAACAGTATGTGGGAAAGTGAGAATATATCATTTTTCCACATATTTTTGTATATTATAAGAAAAATCGATTTTAAGCATAATATGGTAATAGAGCATTATGTCTTATGATAAGCACATAATTACAGAAAAAAGTATCTTTAAAGGAAGTTGAATCTGGTAAATCTTACCAAATTTAGAAAAATGAAGAAATTAAAATTAAATATAAGCTAACAGGCCTTGTGTCTGTTAGCAAATTTTAGGAGGAAAAAATGGGAGTAGTAAGCATTGCAAAAGATATAAAAAGGGTGTATGTAAATGCTCTTGTAATGTATAAAGTAGGAGCTTTTATACAAGTAATAGGTAAAGACTCATATATAGTGTCATATATTCTTGGTTATGCTATAAAAAATACAAATGATAATATTTCAACATGTGGATTTCCTAAAAATGCTATAAATAAAGTAATAGTTAAGTTAGAAAGAGATAAAATAGATTACGTTATAATAGATACAAGAAATAATTATGAAGTAGATAGTGAAAGTTATAATAAAAATTTAAATAATTATGATAAAATATTAGAAAAAGCACATAATTACAGAAAAAAAGTATATTAAATTTGGAAATAAAATAGACGATATAGTAAAATATATATCATGTTGGTTAAAGAAAACGCAAGAATAAACTGATAAGTATAATTAAAAGTACTTTTAAACTTTTTAGGGTATGAATGATTGAGTCTGAAATCCTTGTTTTGAAGTTTGATCTTTTAGTAGCACGTCTGCTAATAGAGTATAATTAAAAGTACTTTTAAACTTTTTAGGGTATGGCTGATTGAGTCTAAAATCCTTGTTTTGAAGTTTGATTTTTTAGTAGCACGTCTGCTAATAACACTAATAATGTAATGAATGTAAACTACAACGGCAATGTAAGCTATAATAACTATAACAATACAAACAATGGATTTCGTCCCGTAGCTTCCAAAAAACTGTGGTTGTGTTTGCTAAGGCAAAGCAAGAGAAGTTTTGTGAAGGAAACAAGTCATATCCTTTAGTTAAATTAAATTTAGCTATAAAATATAAAATGGATAGTTT
>HF991962.1:558-1429 GCA_000433135.1 Clostridium sp. CAG:921 | reverse complement strand
TGATCAATTAGATGATTTTAAAAAATTAATTTTGAAATATAAAAAATTTGAATTTATAGAATGTATAAAAGATTTAAGTGGTAATGATAGGGTGGTTGTATGTCGTTTTCATCAACAGTAAAAGAGGAAATTTTAAAAGAATTTAAAAAAAAATTTAACATAGAATTTATACAGGCAGAAAAGTTTGGTGAGTATTTAACTGAATGTAAGTCAAAAAAAGATTTAGAAAGTATAGGACATGATGAAAAGAATTTTTATAATTACGATGAATTTTTTGAATTTGCAAATCTTGATGAAAATATCATAAAGTCCATACTAAAAGGAGTATTTTTAGGATCTGGGTGCATAGTAGATCCAAGTAACGACTATCATTTTGAAGCTCTATTTAAAAGTAAAGCATGTGCTATGTACGTATTTAACCTTTTATCACTTCTTGAATTTACTCCTGGTATTATGAAAAGAAAACAAAGTACTTCTTTATATATTGTTTATTTAAAGGGCTCTGACCAGATATCTGAAATTCTTAGTATGCTTGGGGCAAATTTGTCAAAATTAAAATTTGAGCAGATAAGAGTAGAAAAAGAGGTAAAAAACAATATTAACAGGACTAACAATTGTGAAGTGGCAAATATGGCAAAGACAATTAAAACTAGTATGATTCAAATTGAAGCTATAGAAAAACTAAAAAAGTACAATTTGTTTGATAATTTAAATGAAAAGCTAAAATATACTGCCTCTTTAAGACTAAAGTATAAAGATGAAAGTTTAGATAGTATATCAAAAAAAACTATAGGCAAAGATTATGTATCAAAATCTGGACTTAAGCACAGACTAGATAAATTAGTAGAGCTAGCTAATAACATAGAAAAGT
>HF991962.1:277-517 GCA_000433135.1 Clostridium sp. CAG:921 | reverse complement strand
AGAACAAATGTTTTACAACTTTGATTTTTGTGTAATTTATATTGTAAAGTTTAAATATATTTTAAAATATTGATTTAATTTTTATTTATGTTAAAATATTATGTGTGATTAGTTATGAAAGAAAAAATAGGAATATATATACATATACCGTTTTGCAAAAGTAAATGCTATTATTGTGATTTTGTTTCGTATTGCAATATGGATGAATTTATAGATGAATATATACAAGCCTTATGTAAT
>HF991962.1:0-101 GCA_000433135.1 Clostridium sp. CAG:921 | reverse complement strand
ATGAAGTTACAATTGAAGTAAATCCAAATAGTGTAGATTATAGCAAACTAAAAGAATATAAAAAAGCAGGTATAAATAGAATCAGTGTTGGACTGCAATCG
>HF991961.1:52082-63968 GCA_000433135.1 Clostridium sp. CAG:921 | reverse complement strand
TTATATGTGAATTTGCTAAAGTTACCCCCATACTTTTATAAATGGCAGTATTAGAAAATTAGAGAAAACTAATCTTACATATATTGAGCCACATAGAGTGATTATTAAAAACATTACTTTTTTAGTGTTTAATTACTCTAATGAATTACCAAAAAATAAAATAGACGAAAGAAGAGGTATTGAATACCATTTAAAAGGAGATTATTATATACCAAATCTTGTATCACCAAAACAAGAGAAAATTGTTCTAAACAAATATGGACGTATGAAATTAAATTATTTAAAAGAGAATAAAGAAGCTGAATATACTGTAATGCTAATGAATGGAATTTTAAATGCACACTTGAAAGAATTGCAAGAAACAGCAGATAATAGAGTACAACAGATTATCGATGAATTAAAAGCAAAAAGTGACTTGACCGAAGATATGAAAAATACAGATATGCTTTATTTAGTGGGGAATATGCACTCTATTAAAGCACAAGCTGAAGAAATTGTTTTTAGTGAATTGATTTATGTGTAAAATTGTTAAAAGCGAATGAGGATAAAATCTTCATTTGCTATAAAAATAAGCTGTGCTATTATTCAATAACACAGCTTGCAAAATCATGAAATGCGATTATCTGATTCTTATATCTCCGCTCATTGTAGAAATATCTACATACGCATTGTAACCTCTGCTTTCTTTGTGTCGATTTCTAACGTCCCCACTCATAGAACTGGTGGAAAGATTGATGTGTCCAATGTTATTAAATTCCACTGACACATCCCCACTCATTGTGGAAACCTCAACATTAATGTCTTGGGTTGCATCGATACAAAGTTCGACATCTCCGCTCATTGTAGAAACAGAAACATTGTTGACTGTTGCATTAGTCTCCAAATCGCCAGACTGTGTCTTCACTTTGAGATAGTCGGTTGAGACACCTTCATTTAAGGTGATGTCCGCTGATGAACTCTTTGTAGAAATAACTTTGAATGTCTTTTGCGGTACGGTAACATCGAGTTTCAAATTTCCGTTGAAACAGTTGCCAGTAAACTCTAATGTAATTATAAGTTCACAATTTATCACTCGAACATCAAAGTTGACATCTCCGTCAATATCTGCCTCACCATAGAAATGTGCTTCAACCTTGGACGAATTGGAAACGGAAACATTGACATCGACAAATGTTGAATCAATTGCTATCTTTTCGATATTGTTGCAATCTTCCGCTTTCCTTTCGTCAAATTTCTGGGCCTTGCCAGTTCCACCACCGCTTATAACCCGTCCGTTGACGATTGTTACATTGCTTCCTGAAAATACTCTGCCGTTGATACTAATCATGATTTTTCCTCCTTAAACTTTATTGTTGATTAGTGTTTCTTTGTGCTTAAACTAAAAAGTTAGAGGTTATCCCTCTCACTAATTAGTGAAAATGGGTAAAATGACACAAGACTTAGCCTATATCTCTTTTTATTATAATACAAATATACATAAAATGCAAATTTTGAAAAACACTTGAAATTTAGAAAATAATATGATAAATTATACATAAATTGATTGATATTTGTATCAATCGTCAAGAGAGCCTAAAAAGTTGTAGATAACTACGCCATCGGCACCAAAATATCAGGTTAGAAAGCAAATTTCTAGCCTGTATTTTTTTGTGTGTACAGCATGGGCACACAACTTGAGGGTGAAAGTTCCTTACAGAGCCTTATAGTGGCGAACTGTTAGTAAATGATAATGGTGTCCTTCGTGAGGAGGAATCTGAAGGAAGTTGTAAGCAAAGTCTTGTTCTAAATTAATTTTAGATGTATCTGAAACAATCAAATTATATTTTCTCAAATTTTTAATATTATGAAATTTGGTTTCATCTACTTAAATTAAAATATCTTTACTTAGTTGTTCATTTTCAACATTTAAATTTACTAATTCTTCAAAATCATTATTCATAACTATTTTAAACATAGCATAATATAGTTTTCTTATTAAACTAATTTTTTTACCTAAGTATCTTACCTAATTTATAAAATATATAATAATTTGTTCCATATATATTGTCCGACAGAAAAACTCTATTTTTATTAAAATTTCTTAGTGCAATAAAAATAATTATCGGTAATATAAATATTAATATAATTGGTATTATTATATTAAAAGACATATATCTTTTAAAAATTATATTTCCTTTTCTTAATTAATGCCTTTTGTAAACCAACATTGTCACTATTTTGCCATAACTTTGTCATTATTATTTTAACTTAAAATTTTTATTTGGAGATTTTTCACTTGAGCCAACTGCTTCAATAGACACATCTTTATTTCCTATTTTAGATATTTCATTTTTATGCAAATCTGAAGAAGCTTTATCATAATTAATAAATAATATCATCTAATATTAAAGCTAACTTTGATACGTCTTACTTGAGAGTATATCTAAGTTAGCTTTACTTAAATATTTAATAACCTATATTCCATCCTTCAGAGCTATTAATTAATTCCTTAATACTTTTTTCAAATCCTTCCGCTATTTTTCTATTTTTTTCACCATCTATAGTTTGTAGTTCTTCAAATGTTTTTCCAAAAAAATCTTCAGGTAAATTAATTGTATTGCTCCTATCTTTACAATGAATTGCACTTGATATATCTACATACTTTAATTTTCCATTTATCATTATTGCATTCCAAGCATGTCCTACATTATACCCTTCAGAATCGATTGAGCCTTGTATATACTTACATGGTAAAGAAAACTTTTTACACAAAAATTCATATATTTCTGCAAAATTCAGACAAACACCATATTTACTAAGCCATACACTATCAGTATTTTCAGATATAAATCCTTTTTCATTTTGCTTACATTTTTCACATTTCTCTAAGTATTCAATTATTTTTTGAGTTTGCTCAATAGCTTTAGTTGGAATATCAGTATTATTTTTTGAATCTTTCAAAAATTCTTTTCTTCTTTCTAAACCCAAAAGTTCGCATTGAAAATTATTATTTCTACAATAAGTTCTATAATATTTAGTTAAATTCTCATCAGATTCTTTTCTCCATTCTTGCTCTGCATAAGCATAATTTAAACCAGAGTATGCATAATTAAAATAATTAACGCACCAATCAAAAATAACTTTATATTTTTCTTCATCTGTCATTTCTGAATTAAGTCTTTTATTTATTTCATTTATTGCTCTTTCTTTTCTTTTTTCTGAAGATTCTTCGTATTCTCTATATTCTTTTGATTTTGCTATTAATTCTTTATTTCTAAAATAAGTGTTTGTTTCTTCATCATAAAAATATTCTGGATTATCACCTTCTAAATACATTTCAGACAATTCTTCAAATGATTCTGCTGGGAGCATTTCATCTTCTTGTTTTTTTATGTTAAAAACATGGCATTCAGATTTTTTATACAATCCTTTTATATCAACTCTTGGTAGTTGACTTTCTTTTGCATATTTCTCTCGTGCCATTTGAACATCTTGAAATAGTAATTTTCTTACTTCTTTAAGCAATTGATTAACAACATCTAAAACTTCTGTCAATCCTTCTTCATATTCTGCGTATATTTCAAAAGTGTAGTGTGGTAAAAGGTTTTTTACATCTTTATATGGGGGACTTTGTAATTTCCAATGATTAGGATTGTTTTTGCAATTTTGCTTTGCTATAAGAAAATTTTCTTTAGATAAGCCATCTAGTGGTATTCTTATATGAGCATTTCCTGTTAGTCCACTCCAATTTGTAAAGATATTTTTATCATATAATTCTTCAACAATTGGAATGAAAAGCTCAGCAGCAACTACATTTTTAATTGTATCTTTTGTCATGAAATCTGTTGATGTTATTTTATTTTCTTCATAATCCCATTCTAATTTTTGTGTAATCTTCATATAAATACCTTCAATCACTTTCATAAAGCTTATATACCTTAATTATACTATATTTTTCAATATATTACAAATTATATAAGAAAAATGTATATATAATAGGTTAAAATTGAAATAAGTATAAATTAGGGCTATAATAAAGTTAGTTTAAGTAGATAATGTTATTTGTTAAAACTTTACTTATTAAAACTTATTTATGATTGTATATAAAATGAAAAAACTGATGAAAATTAAACAATAATAGCTTAATTTTCATCAGTTATATTAATCTCTAAATGAATCGTTAAAACTATCAAATGAATCTGATTCATTACTTTTATCATTTTTTTGAGATTGCTGTGAGCTAACTGTGCTTGGATTAGTATTTTCATTTTTTCCTTGTAACTCTTCTTTTTTTGCTTTTGTACTTATTTTTGATTTGTCATCAACATTTTCATTGCTTTTTATTGAATTAGAAATAGGCTCCTTAGTGTCAACTTTACTAGATTTAGAATCATTATAATCTTTATTAGATATTTCATTTGATTTTTTTTCGCTGGAATCTTTATTTTCTTTTTGCGTAGTATTAATATTAGCAGACATTGCAATATCTATTTTTGCTTTATCTTCCTGTAATTTTTTTAATTGTTCTTCTGAAATATCATTTGAGGCATCAGATAATTTATCACTGTCAGTATTATTTTCTTTTTTGGAGAAAATTAAACTAAAAAGTCCAACTTTTTTTGCTTTTTTATCAGCATAGTGTGAATTAGTATCATCCTTTTTATTGCTAAATTTGTCTACATTGTTGTTATTAGCAAAATTATAGTTGCTTTTTTGAATATCATTAGTTGTTATATTGCTACAGTTATCAGTTGCATTAGAATTATTAGAATCTTTGCTATTAGTTTCCAGTATAGTTTTGACTGTTGCAGTATCATTAACAATATGATTAACTTTAGTAAATTTTTCTGCTTTGTTTTTATAATTAGTATCTTTTATTTCTTCAGTTTTTAGATCTTCTTCGATTGTTTTATTAGTACTTGTTTTATCATTTGTTTTATCTTTTTCTTGTTTTAATTTATTAATATCATAATCATCAAAATCTCCACCCAATCTATCATCGTCAAAGCTTAATTCGTTATTAAGTACAAAATCATGATTATTTTTAGATGTACTAGTATTTTTACTATAATTATATGCTAGTTCTACTTCTTTTAATTTTTGCTCATAGTTATACTGTTCAATATCAGCAATTGATGAAGTCTTTTTGTTTTCTGCATTTTCATTACTTGAAATATTTTCTTTATTACCTGAAATATTATTTTTTTGTTTAATAGTAACAGTAGAATTTAGGTTATCTTCATTTTCTTTTATTGGAACATTTTTTATTTCATATTCTTCATCAAAATTACGAGAATCATCGAAATTTGTATCAATAATCGTTTCAAATTTTGGTGCTGGAACAATATTTTTGAGTTCTTCTTTTATAGTGTTTGGATCTTTAGGAAATTTTAAATGCTCTTTAGGTGTGTAGTTAAATTTGTTCATGTTTTCTTCTATTTCAGCACAGATAGGGCATAAGTACCTATATTTAAAGTTTAATCCAATATCTACAGAATAATTTTTGCATCGTGCACATGCTACTCCCGCTGCTTGTTTTACTATAACATCAAATTTTTCTCCAGGTTTTGCAAATACTTCTGAAACATTTAATGTTCTTACAATGTCTTCATAGTGTGATTTTATAAAATCCACACCTTCAGTGTTACAAGTAATATCAAGTCTTGCACCAAGTGAATTTTTTATTATATGTTCATTACAAGCTTTATTAATATATGGAGTAATTTTTCTTTTCATTGAAAATATTTTTTCCCAATCTCGTTCTTTTTCACTTATAGTAATAGGTTGTAGCACGGTTTCGTTTCTAAATAACAAATTATTTTTTTCTATTTCTAGAGTTTTATGATGAATATACGGCCAACATTCTTCAAATAGAAGCGGTAATATAGGGTATAGGTAATCAAGTAAGAGTTCTAAGAGCTCATATAGAGTACTTTGTGTACTTCTTCTTAAAAATCCATTACTTTTAGTTATGTATAATCTGTATCTTATCGCTTCAAAATAGCTTTCTTGCAGTGAATTTACGCAAAATACAAAAAGTGTTTTATATATTCCTCTAAAGTTCAATAAGTTGTAATATCCAAAAAGCTTATTGTCTATTTTTTGCATTTTATTATATAAAAATTTATCTAGACTGTCACGTTTTTCAATTGGGATGAAATCTTTGTTTGGGTCAAAATCATATAAGTTAGATAAAACATATTTCACAGTTTTTCTAAATTTTACATATATATTTCGTATTGTAATTATATCGCCCTCAGATAATTTCATACTTGATTTGTTAGAACGATATATGGCCCAAAGTCTTAAAACGTCAATTCCATATTTTTTTACTATATCAACAATACCAATGTTTGTATTTATAATGTTACTAGAAAAATCATTATTTAACTTCAATAAAGGATCATTAACTTTTCGCTTCTCTTCTTGTGCTTGGGGATGAAGCATAACTTGAGTTATACTTCCAATTTTCTTAGATGCATTATCATCAAAACTTGAAACTTTAAGTTTATTTAAAAATCGTTTTCTTGGTTCTATACACAGATTAATATTTTGTCTAGCTTTATAATTTGGAAACCTTGGATCCCTTTCAATATTGAATATAGGTAGTGTTAACATTTTAAAGTCTTCATTAATACTACTTTCATCTTTGAAGAAAAAATCACAGTCACATTTTGGACATCTAATACTTTTATTTAGTATTTCATCGGGTGTCATTTTATTATATTTATCAATTCCATCTTTTAAAATTATATTCTTACAAATATCAATAGTTTTGTCATTTATTATAATTTCACCACAAGATGCACAAGAAAACGCTGGAATTGGAACATTACATTGTCTTTCATCAGATATTGCAAGTTCGTTCATTTTTAAAATTTTATTTAAGCTATTTTGTAATAATTTTGTATTATTTGTAACTGCATCATCAATTTTTGGAACTAATTCTTCAAAACATTTTTTTAAAGATTCAGTTTCTGAGTCACTTCTTATTAAAAACCACTTGTTAAGATCTCTATATACAATTTCTTCATTACAATGTTTACATCTTGGAATAATTATTACAGTGTTCGTAGCTAAAAATAGTCTATCATTTTTCTTAAGTTTTGATATAACTAATTTATTTACTTCTTTGTAGTTTTTTCCTTTATATTCTGGTATTAAATTGTTTATATTACCTTTTTTATCTATTATACATTTAAAATTAGATTTGTTTAAATTTTTTAAAATAATGTAGTCTAAATAACAGTCTGCATTTGAAACTATATTTATTCCAGTCATATTATTTTTATCAACTAACACTAGTTTTGGATCTATTACATGGATTTTTGTACTAGTACTTTCGTTAAGTGGATTAAAAACTTCAAGTTCACTTAATAAATCTGCGTCGAATGTGGCTTTAATTGTGTATTTTAAGAAGAAAGCATTAAGCATTGTTTTATCAACAAATTCTTTTGCAATTATGTATCGTGTATTTTTTTTATTTATATCTTCAACTTCAACAACACAGTATTTCGCATTTTTAGCAACAGACAGTTCATATTCATATACCATTGTCCATGGTCTTATTGTAGCAGTTACTATATAGGTATTTTCAAGTGAAGTAACGTCTTTTAACTTTCCGTTATCATTTTTTATTTTAAATAATATATATGTATTGGAAACTTTACTTTTTCTATATTTTATTTCACTTTGAAGTACAGATTTTTCACATTTTGTGCACCATGTAACTGGTCTTATTTCATGTGTTACCCTACCAGTTTTGTATAAACTTTCAAACTTATTTAGCATTTTTGATGAAATATTTGTTTTAAGTGTAGAATAATAGTGTTTACTGTAATTTATCATAACGCCTAAGTTCATTATATCAACAATTTGCGATCTAATGTTTTTTTCAAGTGAAACTTGATTTTTCTCAATTAGACCTTTAGAAATTTTAGCTTGTGTACTCTGATCAGTATTAAAGCTTTCAAAACTATCTGTGGTACTATCTTCATTATTTTTAATGAGCATTTCATCAGTATGCAAAAAGCCAATACTACTATTTACATTAAGTCCATTTAAAATAGTATATCTAGCAATTATGTCTTTTAAAACAATATTTATAATATTAGTTGCAACTAGCTTATTATGAATTTCAAATGGAATTGAAGACAAATTTACATTTATTTGATTTATAAGATTTTGTTGTTTTGCTTCTAAATATTTTTCACCATCTTGCATTTTTTCAACAAAAAAAGATTCTCTTTTTGTAAAATCACTATCCATAATTATTGATTTTTTAGGAATATTTATGTCTTTATCAAAATCTGTTTTATTTACAACTTTCATATAACACCTCTTATATTATATAATTTGTAATATACAAAATTATATCAAATATACTATTAATATTCAATAATTTTTAAGAATTTTTAAATTTACTATTTATTACTTAGTTACCATTTAATTTAAACTTTAGAAAAATTTTATTAATAAAAAAATAAATAATAGTTATTAATAAAAAAATAAATAAAAGTAGAAAAAAAGCAAAGAAAAATTAGATTAAAAGATTATTTTATTAAAAAGAAAAATGATATAAAAAGAAAATAAATAGATTAGTTGATTAATTAAGCAATTGTATTGCTAGTATTGCATAAAATAGCATGCCACAACTAAAATCTGTGACATGCTAAAAATTACAACTTAATTAGCAAGTTATATTTATTAAATATAATTATTGTAAAATATAAAAAATTATACATTTACACAAACGTGTTATAATATATATCAGTATTTATTATATAATCCATCGAAAAATTCTTTCATGGTACACCACTTATCAACAAGTATTATCACAAAAGTTTCTTTATACTTTGGAAATTTTAGTGTAAGTGGAAACATATGCTTTAGGATCATGTCTTTTTCTATTTCATTTATATTGAAATATTTTTTTGCATTATCATACGCAATTTGTGGATGAGTAAAACCATGTTGCTTAAAAAATGTTGTTTTTGGTGAATTCGTATGCCAATCGTACAAAAATAAGTCATGAAGTAATCCAGCACGTGCAGCACTTTCTACATCTAAACGTAATTTCTTGCAAATTTTATAACTGTAATATGAAACATTTATACAGTGTTGATAACAAGTAGTATTTCCATGTTGAATGTAATTTTTCATCTTTAGTACAATATCATTGTTTAGCAGGTCACATACTAGCTTGTTATATTCTAAACTTTTGTCGTTTAGATTAACTTTAGAACCGATAGCGTATACAGCATTTTTATCTGAAGTTTTAAAATTCTTTAATATATTTTTCTTTAAAATATTATTTTCTAACATTTACTCTCCTAACCTCTAACAAATTCATTGTAGCACAAATTTGCACAAATTTCAATAAATTGTTGTACTATAGCTAAAAAAGTTGTATAATATTATTGTATGAAAATTTAACAATTATATGTATATGGAGGTAATATTATGATAAAAATTGCTTTTTTTGATACAAAAGATTATGATAGAATTTTATTTGATGAGTATAATAAAAATTATAATTATGAAATAACTTATTTTGAATCAAGATTAAATAGTGAGACGGCTCCACTTGCTAAAGGATATGATGTGGTTTGCATATTTGTTAGCGATACTGCAGATAAAAAGACTTTAGAAATATTAAGAGAAAATGGCGTAAAACTACTTGCTTTACGTTGTGCTGGTTTTAATAATGTTGATTTAAAAAATTTACCAGAGGGCTTACAAGTCGTAAGAGTGCCAGCTTATTCACCATATGCTGTTGCTGAGCATGCTACTGCACTACTTCTTAGTATTGATAGAAAGATATATAAATCTTATCAAAGAACTAGAAAATATAATTTTACATTAAACGGATTACTTGGATTTGATATTCATGGCAAAACTGTTGGTGTAATTGGTACTGGAAAAATAGGTAAGTGCTTTATAAGTATTATGAAAGGTTTTGGCGCAGAAGTCCTTGCTTATGATATATATGAGGATAAAGAAGCAGAAAAAACTCTTGGATATAAATATGTTAGTCTAGACGAAATATATGAAAAATCAGATATAATTTCAATTCATTGTCCACTTACTTCAGAAAATCAAAAAATGGTAAATTCTGAGAGTATTAGTAAGATGAAAAAAGGTGTGTACATTATAAATACAAGTAGAGGAAGTCTTATAGATACAAAAAGCTTAATAGAAAAGCTAGAAGAAGGTCATATTGGAGGTCTTGGACTTGATGTTTATGAAGGAGAAGCTGATTATTTCTTAAACGATATGTCAAATTCATATAGAAGGGATAAGGATTTGTCTACTTTACTTTCAATGCCAAATGTAGTTATAACTTCACACCAAGCATTCTTTACTAAAGAGGCTTTAAATAAAATTGCTAGTGATACTTGTGAAAATATAAAAGATATATTTGAAAATGGAAGTTGTAAAAATGAATTAAAGAAAATGTAAATAGTTCAGGTAAATAAATGGTAAGTTATAACAAGTAACTTACTATTTTATTTATGTTATTATAGGTGAAAAAATGGAATTAAATATAAATAGATGTAATTTTTGTCCACATAATTGCCATGTAGATAGAACAAGTAAAAAATATGGGGTATGTGGTGCGGGCAATCTTGTTAAAGTTGCAAAGGCTGGAATGCACTATTTTGAAGAGCCATGTATAAGTGGTAATAGTTGTGGAAAGTGTGGAAAAAATGATGTAAATTTGCCAGGATCAGGTACTGTATTTTTTTCAAATTGTAATTTAAAATGTGTATTTTGTCAGAATCATAAAATAAGTCAAGAAGGATATGGTGTAGAAATTACTGTAGAAAAATTAGCAGATATATTTTTAAAATTGCAGTCAAACGGAGCATATAATATAAATTTAGTTAGTCCAACCATATATGTGTTACAAATTATAAAAGCTTTAGATATTGCCAAAAGTAATGGATTAAATATTCCAGTTATATATAATTCAAGTGGTTATGAAAAAGATGATACGATTGAATTATTGAATGGATATATTGATGTTTATTTACCAGACTTTAAGTATTTTAGTGATGAGATTGCATTTAATTATTCAAAAATAAAAAATTATTTTGAGTGTGCAAGTAAAGCAATACTAAAAATGTATAAACAAGTTGGAAATCCAATTTTTGATAATAATGGAATTATAAAAAGTGGACTAATAATTAGACACATGATATTACCAAATAATACAAAAGATACAAAAAATATTTTAAAATGGGTATGTGAAAATCTTGGAAATGATGTGTATATAAGTGTAATGGCACAATATTTTCCAACAAATAGAGCACATGAATACGAAAAAATTGACAGAAAAATAAATAAAAAAGAGTTAGAAATAGTAAAATTATATATAGATAAACTTGGATTTAAAAATGGATATATTCAAAAACTTGGAAAACATGAAGAAGAGTATGTTCCAGATTTTAACTTATCGGGTATATTTTAATTTTTATATAGTAAAATACAATAAGGAGCCTAGTTTAATAGGGGCTTCTTATTGCATTTTTTATGGTGTATGTATTTAACAACAGCTATTTTTACCTTGTTGACAAAATAGTAATAATATAATTATAACGGCAATTATTATTATACATGAACAGTTGTTATTTTTTGTACTACAACATGACGAATTTGAATTATTGTCAAAAAAATTTCCCATATATATCGTCTCCTTTCAAAGCATTTTTATCGTAATCATATTTTTTCTATGGTATGTCATATTTAATATATATTATGAAATATTTTATTTCTTGTTGTCAAAAAACTATGTAAAATTCCCAAAAATATGTCTGAATTTATAAAAAAATGAATTAAAATATGAAAATAATGTTTTAACAACTAGTTGCGAAAATTTGTAATTATATGAATTATAATATAGTC
>HF991961.1:50055-52009 GCA_000433135.1 Clostridium sp. CAG:921 | reverse complement strand
TAAGTTTTTACGTAGTGGATAACATACTGTGTAAAGATGAAGAGCTCTCGGAAGAAAAAAGAGAAGTAATGTTATTCGGAGTTACTCGTATAGTAGAAGATGTACCAAAATATTTAGCAATATTCATAATAGGTGTTATGTTTAATATTTTAAAATATATTGGTATAGTATTACTAGTAAATTTACTATATAAAACCTTTATTGGAGGGGCACATGCTAGAAATAATATAACATGTTTCTTTTCTTCAATAGCAATATTTATATTACCAGTAGGTATATCTATTTTAGTAGATTCAAATCCTATAGCAAGATATGTACTAGCTTTTATTAGTTTTATTACAGGAATATATATAATAATAAAAATAGCACCTGCAGATACTGAGGAAGTGCCTATCTTAAAAAAGTATAGAAGAAATATAATGAAAGTAATGGCATTTATATCTTTGAGTTTAATATTAATAATAACACTCATTTATATAAAAAGTGTAAATGCGCAGGAAATAGTATTGCTTAGTCTATTAGAAATAAACTTGTTTGCTACTAATACTGCATATAAATTGTATGGTTGTAAGCATAGTTATGAATCAGAAGAATTTAAGAAATACTATAATTCTTAATTTGGTATAAATTAAGATGATGCTAAAAAGTATTATTTTAATTTATCATATATTTGTATTACAATTGATGCATAAGTTATTATGTTTAAAGTAAAAAAAAGTTGAACATTTACCTAATAGCGCAAAGGGATGACTTATGTGTTAAGAGTAATGAAAAAAAGGAGGGGAAAGTTTATGAAAAAACTATTAAAGAAAATGGTAGAAGTTTATGCAAAAAGTTCAACAAATAGTTGTACATTTTTTCTTATTCATCAACCAAAGGCTCCAAGGACAATGATTGAAAAATAACTATAAAAAAGTAAAACATAAAGAATAATGCAAGAGAGTGCTTAGAGGTTTTCCTCTTAAGCACTCTTTGTGGGGTGTGCAAAGAATGTGCAACAACTTGGGGTTGAAAGTTACATATAGTGTCTTAGAGTGTGAAACTATTAGATTAGCAAATGAAAATGTTTTTTTATACTAGATTATTAGTTAGCTTGGAATAAACTTATAAATTGAAATGCTCATTGATAAATGGCACGCTGTTGTAGTGTGAGAGTGGATGAAAATTTTAATATAAATTAAAATTTCTTACGCTACTTGATTGAAATAAAAATATTCTTACTTTAAATGTGATTAGCGTTAATTTAATTATATTATATTATTAATTATTTTATAAAAAGATAATGCTGATTATACTCAACATTATCTTTCAATTATTATATTTTGAATGAATTGATGTTCATCTTCGTTTACGTATGCAAATATTTGTGAGTTTGGATTTTTCTTTATTAATTTTTTTACTTCCCATAATCCTATACCAGATTTTACTTCTTTTGTAGAATAACCTTTCTTGTATATATCATTAATATTAATTGTTATGTTTGCATCATAAGTATTTATAACCTTAATTATATCTGCATTCTTTCTGTTATCAAATTTTATTTCAAGTCTAATATATTGTTTTGTAGCTTTTTTAGTTGCCTCTATTGCATTATCTAAAAGTATACCTAATATTCTTGAAAGTTCAGGCATTGGAAAAGGAATAGTAGCTATATCTGAAGTTACATCAAAATCAAAAGTTATATCAGCTTCTGTTGCTAAAAAGAATTTTGATCCTACAATTCCATAAATAGCTGGTTCATTAAATAGTTTAGGATCTATTACAGATAAATTATTTACTACGTTACATTCTTTTAAGACTGAATTTATATGTTCCTGTAATTTATCGTATTGCTTAGTAGAAACGTAACCATTTAATGCTTGCATAATATTATTATAATCATGCTTTAGAGTTCTTACACCGTCTACCATGCCAATTAACGTTTTATTATGAAGTTCACTAGTAAATAGATCTG
>HF991961.1:36500-50037 GCA_000433135.1 Clostridium sp. CAG:921 | reverse complement strand
ATAGATCTGATTGTGTTTTTTCATTTTCAATAGTCTTTTTTAAATATGAAAATAGAAAAATACATACAATTGCAAATTGCACAGCATTAATTAGGAAAAGTATAGGTGGATATTTGTAATTTCCTAATATTAATAATATCATTGTAGGTAGAAAATATAACATTAATGTAATAGCAAATGTTGATACTTGTCTAAAATTTAGTCTTTCTAAAAATTCACCACTTACTTTCTTTTTGTTTACAACTAAAGAAAGAGTATGAGAAATAGCACATACAAGCATACATTGAATTAAGATTAAATAAAATATTTCAAATGATGATGTTAAAGATTTTATAGACTTTTTCCATATAATTAATCCTGCAAATGCTGTTAATAATTCTGCTACTGCAAGTTCGAGAAATGCAATCATAGTTATTAAGAGTGATTTTTTCCAGTTAGCTTTTTGAACGACAATGTTAACTAAAAAAAGAGCAATAAGTGCAATGAACATATTTAGAGGTTTTACTTTACTACGCAAAAATGCAGCTATTAATGATGCAATAGTTAAAACTGTAAAATGTAAGAATATTTGTTTCTTAGTAGATTTCTTCTTCAATATCAATTGTGAAGTCGATACTGATGCTACCGTGTACATAACACTTTGAATAAAAAGTTGTAAAATAAAAATTAATATCTTTTCCATAATTTGCTCTCCTTTGTCAAAAAAATGTGTAATTATAACTTAAAATATGAATTAATAGGACACTTACTACCATTTTCAAAGTAAATATATTGTTCTTTTTTATCAATAGCAGCAATTCTTTTTGTATTAGCTATATACGATCTGTGACATTTTATAAAGTATGGTGGCAACCTATCAAGTAGAGCATTTAAGTTTATTGTTGTTGAATATGTGGCAAATCCAGTTACTACATTACACTTGTTGCCATCTTTTTCAATATATAAAATATCTTCAATTCTAACTGTTATCCATTTATTTAAAGTTAAAAACTTTGACTTATTAATAATATATTCTTGTTTAAATCTGCTTACAAGTTGTTCTAATATAGTTTTGTTTATTGGTTTGACTATATAATCGAAAACTTTTACACAAAATGAAACATGCATGTATCTTTGATGACCAGAAAGAAATACTAAAGAGAATTCTCTATTAACGAGTCTTAATTCATATGCAAAGTCAATTCCATTTTTTCCTTTACCTTTAAAATCTATGTCTAAAAATAATATATCAATATCGCCATTTTTTACTGACTCAAATACTTTCTCTTGGTCATCTGTAATTAGAGTTATTTCAGCATTAAAATTTTGATTAATTATTTCTGACTCTAGTTGCTTAGCAACTAGTTTGACATTTTCTAGATCATCATCGCACATGCCAATTTTTACAATATATTTTTCAATTATTTCCATATTTTCACACATAAAATTAATATACTACAAAATAGTATAAAAGTCAATCTTTTTTGACCATTTTAGTCAACAACTCATCAACAAAATTCGACATTTTTTGTACTTTTATGTGTCATAAAAAAACAATAAATGAATAAAATTTATGGGGAGTGATTTCCTATGAGTATTAAGAAAAAAGAAAAGAAAAAATGGTATAAAAATATAAAAAATGAAATGAAAATAAAAAATAAAGTAGTTTCAATGAAAGAGAAGGTATCTACATTTTTAGAATTACCAAAAGAAGTAATACAAAATTCGACAAAAATTACTATTATAGAAGATGAAAATATTTTAATTGAAGGATATAAGAAAATTGTTGACTATTATGATAATTACATCAAAATTAAAGCAAATAATATGTATGTTGTAATTGATGGAACAAATTTAGATATTGAAGAAATAACAGATTTTGAACTTGTTATATCAGGAAAAATATATAGTATAAATTATAAAAAGTAGAATATTATAGAATAAGAAACATTATTTTAGGAGTAGTTTTATGGGACTTTCAAGTGAACTAAAAAATATGGTTGGCATTGCAACAGTTCAAATAGAGGGATTTTTTACTGAACGTTTTATAAATCTTTGCAGAATCAATAATATAAAAATATGGAACATAAAAAATATAGTAAAGGGTGTAGTTAGGTTTAATATAAATATATATGACTTTAAAAAAATAAGAAAAATTGCCCAAAAAACTAAATGTAAAGTGTTTGTCAAAAACAAAAAGGGGTTATATTTTAAATTCTTTAAATATAGAAAAAGAAAAATCGTAGTTTTGTTAGTTGCTTTAGCAATATTTGTTAGCATAGCTTCTTCAACTTTTATATGGAACATTGATATAGATGGTAACAGCTATATCTCAACAGATGAGTTAAGAAAAGCTTTAAAAGAAAGTGGAATTTTTATTGGTAGTTGTAAGATAGGAATAGATAAAAAGGAAGTAGTAAATAATGTTAGAGTAAATGTACCAGATATATCATGGGCAGGTTTTGAATTTGATGGAACTAAGGCAGTACTGAAAGTGGTTGAAAAAACAAAGCTAAATGAAAAAGATAAGCAAAATACAAATATTGGTAATATAGTAGTAGAAAAATCTGGTATTATAACTAAGATTGTACCTGAAAATGGAACTGCTGTATTTAAACCAGGAAGTTTCGTTGAAGCTGGAACTGTAGTAATTGAGGGTGTGATTTATAGTAAATATATAGATCCCATAAAAGTTCCTGCTAAAGGGATAGTAAAAATAAATTCAGAATATACTTTTAAAAAGGAGTACAACTATGATGAAATAATAAAATCCAAAAATGGAGTAGTAAAGTATACAATAGGTGTATCAATTAATTCTAAGGAAAATATGCTAAATTATTTGAATAAAGGGAAAAAATATGATATAACTAAAAGTAGTAAAGCCATTAATTTATTTGGCGTTTCTTTTTCATTTGACATATATAGATGTGATGAATATACTGAGGTTTGCACTAAAAGGAGTATAGAAGAGTTGATTGATATTGCAAATAATGATGGCACTAGATATTTAAATGACGTTATTTTAAAAAGCGCAAAAGATGCTAGTGTAGTTGATAGAAGTTATGAGGTAAATGAAAAAGAATCTGGGATAGAAGTTATAACTAAGTATGTGATAAATGAGGAAGTGTCTGAATTTGTTGAGGGCGACGTACAAGTAAGGAAAAAATAGAAGGGGAAAACATGAAAAAAGAAAATATTATTATTGATATTGATGATGAAATAGCAAAAAAAGTTAGCGATGTAACCAAAGATAAAGGGCTAAATTTGGTAGAAAAAATTAATGATATATTATATTATGCGTTACTTGAGGAAGGTATAAGTGTTGATGAAGTTTTACTTACTATTTCTACAGCAAGTAAAGAGGAGATTAGAAAAATAAACAATGAATATAGAAAAGTGGATAGAGCAACAGATGTACTTTCTTTTCCTATATTTGATAAATTAGAACTTGAAAATATAGCAAAACAAAAAGATGAAAATAAAAAAGTAAAGGAACTTCAACTGGGTGATATTATACTATGTCTTGATGTTATTGAGGAACAATCAGTTGAGTATCAAACTGGAATGTTAAGAGAAACACTTTATATGATAACTCACGGTATATGTCATTTACTAGGTTATGATCATATTGAAGAAAATGATAAAATTAAAATGAGAGCTTTAGAAGAAAAAATTCTTGAAAAAGTAGGCGTTCCTAGGAGGGAAGAGTAAATGACAAAAGAAGATTTAATAAATATAGCTAAAAATGCTAAAAAAAATGCTTTGGCAACTACTACTGGGTATAAGGTTGGGGCAGCACTTCTTACGAAATCTGGTAATGTATATATTGGATGTAATGTAGAGGAATATTCCATACTTTCTCTTTCTAATTGTGCTGAAAGAGTAGCGATCCAAAATGCAATTTCTTGTGGCGAAAGAGAATTTGAAGCAATTGCAGTTGTTGGTGGGATGGAAGATAGTATAGATGATACATTAACTCCTTGTGCCGTATGCTTGCAATATATGCTTGATATGTGTAGTAATATAGAAGTTATATCATATATAAATGGTAAACTAACTTCTCATGATTTGAACTACTTCTTGAATGTTCCATTTGAGTTAAAAAATAAAAGATAATCTTAAAAATAGTATAGTAGGTAGATAATAATTTGAAATGCAACAATATTTCATAGTTAGATATAATTAAATTTTAAATAACGCATAAAATATATTAGGTGATAATGCATGTTAAAAAAATATATTTTGGCGTTATTTTTATTTTTTGTAGTAGTTATTGGAAGTCAATATGTAAATTTTAATACTAGTTATAATGTGGGTAGTGTTAGACAAGTATATAATTCTAACTTTGAAAAAAGTAAATTTTCTGTAAAAGAAATAATGGAAGAAAATGAAAAAATTAGTATAAGAGCGTATTTTCCTGAAACTAAATATCAAAAATGCAATGAAATTATACAAAACTATATAAACTCTGAAATCAAACTTTTTAAAAATGAATCAGAGCATTTTGATGGTGAAAACGAAAAATGTACATTTGATGTTACATTTGATAGTTACGAATATGATAAATATATTTCAATAATTTTAAATATTACGTATTTTACCGGTGGTGCTCATCCAAATGAAATTATAAAATCAGTTTGTTTTGATACAAAAAACAATTTAGAAATTACAATTGATGATTTAGTAAAAAACAACAATCACATACTTGGTAAACTTTCAAGTATAACGTATGAAGTGCTAAAAAATGAGGAAAGAGTAAAAGAATATGGAAATGAGGAAATGCTAAAAGATGGAACAAAGCCGTTGGCTACTAGTTTTGGTAATTTTGCATTTACTAAAAATGGAATGATTATATTTTTTAATAGGTATCAAGTTGCACCATATGTTGCTGGAACTTTTAAGGTAAATATCAGTTATGAACAATTAGAACTTAATATTTAAATTAACTAAAGCTATTATATTGTAAAATTAATTTCAATATAATAGCTTTAATAAGGCTAATTCATGTTAATAAATTTGTCGAGGTGCTCTATTACGTGATCTGCCATATTATCATCTTTTTTTTGCTGGCAATTTTTAAATGTAAAGAGCACTAGTGCTATAAAGATAATAGCAAATGCAAAAATAATTATTTTTCTCCGGTGATTAAGTATGAAATTTTTCATTTCTTCCTCCTTATATATAAAAGTATACAACATATAATAATTATATCACTACTTTACATAATATTCAAGAGCATACTATTAATGTCATAATACATAAATGAATTTTATATATTTTATAAAAAAGATTTAAATGCTTAAAAGCATATATGACAAATATTATGTTTACATAATATTGATAAATTGACATAAAAGTGATAAAATTATAGTGTAGTTTATATTATATAAAAAATAATTTTTTGGAGGAGGTCGCTATGGGAAAGCGAATGAAGAATGTGACAAATAAAAAATTAAAGGAGGAACATCCAATTCTAGCCTCGAGAAGTGTATTCTCAACCATGAAGATTACTGGCGGAGGCACTCATAAGAGTGCAAAGGACTATGACAGAAAAAATGGTAAAAAAGAGGTAAGGAGGTATTTGGAAGGAAAGTATTAATGTATATTGTGTAATATAATTGAAATAGGACCTAGCAATTGCTAGGTCCTATTTGCATAACAATTAAAACAATAACATAATAAGTAAAATAATAATAAAAATTAGATGCAATGGATACATCCGATTCTGACGTTGTTTTTATAAACGTCAAATTGGTCTCCAAAAGATGGATTTCCATTTCCACACCACTTAATATAAATGTGATGTCTAGCTGCAATACCAAACACTACTTTAAATTGGTGGTCATGCTGAAATTCCCATGACTTTTTTGAACTTTCTTCTTTTTTTGCTTCTTCTGGGTACATTAAATACCACTTTTCAAGAAGCTTTTTATATTCACTAATAATAGAGGCTCCTTCTGGAATTGGTAAATTCCGTACCTGCCTAAGTTTTGGCTTGTATGGTGAAATATAGCATCCATCATATTTATGTAGCCAATTTTTCATGATTTTATTGCATGAAAAATTTAACTTTTCTACCTCCTTTCCAAAAAGATTATCGAGTGTTACCGTACAGTAAGCTGTACTTTCTGGTACAAAATAAATGTCACTCATATGGACTCCTTTCTTTAATTATAAAAAAATAAAATATATTACTGTAAACTATTATACCACAAAAAACAGTATTAGTAAACTATTTTATAATAAAATAAATAAATATGTATCCAAATTTTATTTTAAATAAAAAAATTGTAAAAAATATATAATTTTTGAAAAATTATATAATATCATATTACCATAAGGAGGAATGTGAATATATGAAAACTGTAAAAAATATTTTAGTTGTAATTATATTAGTAGCTATTATTGGAATTATCCCAATTATTTTGTATAATCAAGCTTCTAATGCAACAAATGCAGTAAATAAAGTTGATGGTACAGAGATGGTAGGAATAAGTGGATATTTTAATAAAATAGCATCTGATTCTAATGCAACTCAAGAAATAAAAGATAATGCTGCTAATATGGTTGATGTATCACATCAAATGTTAAAATATAAAAGTATAACATATACTTATCTGTTATAGTAGATGTATTATTACTTGTTTTTGGTACGTTCTTAAAAAAATCGGTAGCACAATCTAAAATTGGTATGTGTATGATCTGTTCAGGTATTTTAGGGATGATATCTACAGGAATTATTTTAATATCAACAATATTGGCTAGTGTTTAAAATTTTTGATATATTAAAGTACTACTTATGGTAGTATTTTTTTTGAAATTGATAATGACTTTTAAATAATAATTTTAATATAATGAAATCAAAGGAAGATAAATACACTTTTGAAATTAACCTAATTATTATTTCATAAATAGGAAATAAAATAATATAATGTAGTAGTCGAATTATATTGTTTTTGGAGGGATTTTGTTGAATAAGATTAGAAAAAAAGTTATTTTCACTTTACTTTTTATGTGTGCAATGTGGATAAATAAGCAAGTATATTGTGCAGGTTATTTATATACGTTAGATAATGAGTCAAAAAATACTAAAGATGATAAAAATATTACTGGATATATAGAAGACGAAAGTAGTGTATCTGTAAACTCCGAATCATATTTAAAAATACAGCCTGCAGAATTTGATTTTAAATCTGTATCACAAATATTAATTGAACCTACGACTAATACTATTTTATATGAAAATAATGCTGATGAAAAGTTATTACCAGCATCAGTTACAAAGGTTATGACACTACTTATAACAATGGAACAAATAGATAGTGGAAAATTAAAATATGATGATACAATTACATGTAGTGCAAAGGCATCTAAAATGGGTGGATCGCAGATATGGTTTAAAGAAAACGAAAAATTAAGTGTTGATGAATCTTTAAAAGCAATTTGCCTTGCATCTGCAAATGATGTTACTGTCGCAGTTGCAGAACACATAGCTGGCTCAGAAGAAAATTTCGTAAAAATGATGAATGAAAAAGCTAAGAGCATAGGGATGAACAATACTAATTTTAAAAATTGTCATGGACTTGATGAGGAAGGACACTATACTACAGCAAGAGATATATCTATAATGTCTAGAGAATTAATAACAAAACATCCAGATATTTTAAAATATACATCTATTTGGATGGATTCATTAAGAGGTGGAACTTTTGGCCTTACAAATACTAATAAATTAATACGTTTTTATGATGGAGCTACTGGTTTAAAAACGGGTTCTACTTCTAGTGCACTATTTAATTTATCGGCATGTGCTACGAGAAATGGTACTGCTTTTTTATCTGTTGTAATGAGGGCACCAAGTTCTGATATTAGGCTTCAAGAAACAAAACAATTATTAGATTTTGCATTTGCAAATTATGATGTACAAACGATATTTTCTAAAGATAACATTGTTGATAAAGAAATTGTTGAAAAGTCACTTGGAGTAAATTTAGATGTTGGAATAGCTGAAGATGTAACAGTATTAAAAAATAAAGCTACAAATATAGAAGTTGAAACAAATGTAATATACGATGATGGTATAATTGCTCCTATAGAAAAAGGGAAAAAAGTAGGAAAAGTGGAAATCGTGAATAAAATCACAAACGAAATAATTGAGCAAAGAGATATTATTGCTTTAAATGAAGTAAACAGAGCAAAATTTGAAGATTATATAAAAGTATTGTTTAAGAAACTTATTCTAGCATGCTAGTAAAAAGTACAATACTAAGTGATGTAATTTTACAAAATTATAGTGTATTTAGTAAATATATATATTTAAATAGTAAAAATAAGGCCCATGACTAATATAGTCACAGGTCTTATTTTATATAGTATAAATATTAAGCTTCAAGTCCTTCTGCAAAATAGTCTGACAGTTCGGATTTAAAAGCTAACGCATTAGCACGTTTTAGTGCTCTGGCCCTACCCTGGATNNCCCTGCCCTGGATACTTTTTGCTTTTTCATTGCGACGCTTCAGATAAATCTTTTTACGACTGTTGACTGAAATGGTGTTCTTCTTCTCTGCTTTGCGTCTTCCAGCTTCACGGTGTGAGTTGAATCTTACCATACGGTCAGATTTTGCAGCTTTGTTAAAGCCACTTGAAAGTATTCTGTCTACGAATTCAAAATACTCATAAAAATCGCAGTAGTCTTCTGAAATAGATGAAATGTAATTATCAGAGAGCTCATCATCAGAAAAATCATAATTTGAACGTTCTGATATATCTTTCAGAATGTCATAAACGCTTACGTTCTTAAAACTTTCCATAAAATCTCCTTTTTAATGATTTAACAGCGGGTTACATAGATTGTAGATCTGTCTTATAATGATAAGACGAGCATCACCTCCTAAAAATATATTTTATTGAGTAAAAATTTAAATTACGTTGTCATTCTATCATAGTATTTAAATTATGTCAACTGCTTTAAAGGATTTTATTACAAAATATATTTGAAAGTGAATGTATAATATAATGAAATATGCATTAAAGATAGTAAAAACATAAATAGAATTAAAAATCTGTAAAAAAAACAAGAGTAAATACTGTTATTTTTAAATACAATATTACTCTTATTTTTTTGATGAATATGGTTTTAATTTAAACTTATTTTCGGTAAAAAAATTATCTTTATTATTTCTTAATTTAGTTTTCATAAATTTTTCTATATAAAATATAATAATATAATATGTTAAAAATCTACAAATTATACCAAAACTAGTGTATGCTATATAGTTAAAATTAGCAATGTAAATTTTTTACAAATTTGTGGTTAGAAAAATAGTCTAAAAAATTAATAAATAACGGATATTAGCACAATTTATATTTAAAATATCATGTAAATTTTATGCTGTTATTAACATATAAGTATTTAAATAAATATTTACAGTACGACTTTACTCAATAGACTAATATGTAGAATAATTAATTGCTTTAAAATATTATGTTTATATCTAAACATAAACATAAAAATTAAATGTTACACAAATGTTTCACAAAAATTACAACTTTCTAACATTTGTTTTCTAGAGAAAAAAATTAAATTTGAAATATTGAGTTTTAAGTAAAAATGAGATATACTAACTAAAGTAAATTAATGGAGGTTGAATACGTTATGATAGGTATGAGTCAAATAAAAAAGAAAACATTACAAGGTGTGGCTATTGGTTGTGCAATAGGTGTAGTAGGTATTGGACTTACTGTTTGGTGGGCTCTTAGTACTATAAAATCATATGAAAATGGAACAAACAAGAAGTATCTTGCAAAGTATACAAAAAATGTTGCCGTTTTGACTAAAGATGTAGTTCAAGGAGAAACTATTAGTGATGATATGCTAACAACTGTTACAATTCACAATAATACAGTACCATCAGGTGTACTTGACTTAGGCGATATTTCAGGAAAAGTAGCAAAATATAGTATCGCTGCTCGTGTTCCTATTACTAGTAACATGGTTACAGATGAAGTTATTTCATCTGACGTAAGAAGTCAGGAAGTAAATACTGTTTTAATGCCAAGTGATTTAAATACTGGTGATATAGTAGATGTAAGAATAATGTTTCCAAATGGTACAGATTATATTGTATTAGCACAAAAAAATGTTACAAACATTGAAGGAGAGACAATGTGGTTACAACTTGCAGAAGATGAAAGATTACTTTTAAACAGTGCAGTTGTTGATTCTTTCTTAGAGCAAGGTACAAAGTTATATGCAACTAAATATGTTGATCAAGATGCTCAAATAAAAGTATCAGATGAAGAAGCAGAAAAAGCAGAAGGTTATGTTCAAGAAAATATTAAAGATAAAATTGCTGATATAAAGGATGCTGATGAAACAGAACTTACTACTATAGTGCTTGGTCTTGTAAAAGAGTATAAAAACTTTGCAACAACAGTAACAAGAACAAAAGAAAATTATCAACCAAATACAAAAGTAATGGATTTAATAAAATCAAACTCAAATATATTAGATCAAGCAAAAGCAAAATTAAATGCTGAAACAAGAGCAAATATGGAAAATGCTTTAAAAGAATATGAAGATAATAATGAAGAAAAATTTGGAAATGTTGTATCAGGATCACAACAATCTATAACAACACAAAAAACTCAAAGAGATCAATTAGTATCTGGAAATGTTGAGTAAATTTTAATAAGTATTAGATATATAGAAAACTAGGAGGATAAGAAATGCAAGTTGTAGGTTTGATAGGTTATATGGATAAGTATGATTTTGCAATTAATCTTGCAAAAGCGCTGTATTCAATGGGAAAATCTGTAATAGTAGTAGATGCTACTTTGGATAGAAAACTTAAATTTGTTGTTCCAGCACTTAGTAATGTTGGAAGGTCATACATAACACAGTACAATAATATTGACTTTGCAGTTGGCTTTGACAGTATGCATGATGTTGAAAACTATATGTCAGAACAAGGAATCAACATCAGTTTATATGATTGTATGCTAATTGATATAGATAGCCCTAAGTCTTATGAGTTTTTTAGATCTAGAGGAATTGATAAAAAGTATTTCTTTATAGATACAAGTGTTTTGTCAATAGCTAAGAACAAAGATATAATAAAAGCTATAAGAGTATATAATCAATCTGAAGAAAATGTCAAATTAACAAAAGTGTTATATAAAGGTATAATGTCAAGAGCAGCTGAAGATTATTTTAAAAATGCAATTATTGATTATAGCGTTGATTGGCAAGAACCTGAGTATGAAATAATGCAAGATGATATGGACAAGGTGGTTGATATAGATTCACAATACAGTGGAATTATCGATTTGAAAAAACATACAAAGCAATACTTAGAAAATTTGGCACAAATTACTGCACAAATTATAGGTGAGCCATCATATAAAAATGTAATAAAAGAAATTAAAAGGAGGAGAGATTAATTATGCCAAGAGTTGTTTTTTGGGGACCAGATACGAGTATGACTGGAAATACACATGCGGCTGTAGCAATAAGTACTGTTATGTCTGTTGTGCATAAAGCGTCTTGCCTTTTAATGCAAGGAAATTTTGATTCAAAAAAAATTGAAACATCATATACTCTATATGATCAATTAAAGGCTAGTGGTGCGCTGGATAATGCTAATCTTGGTGTTAGTGCACTTATAAGATTAGTTACTAGTAATAAGCTAACATCTGATGCAATTCAAAACTATGCAAAACCAGTTTTAAAAGGAAGACTTGATATACTTTATGGTATGACTGCAAAAGATAAAGATGGATATAATGATTTGGTAAATAATTTACCATATATTACAAGAAAAGCTGCAGAAATATATGATTTAGTATTTCTTGATTTACCAAAAGGAATGTCACAAAAATTTGTAAGGGATACTTTAGCAGATGCTGAAATTGTAGTTTGTATTTGCAATCAAGATGTTATAAAGCTTGATGAGTTCTTTAACAAAGTAAGTGCTGTTGAGGAGCTAAAAGATAAACAAAAAATTTACGTTATAGCAGATTATGAGTCTAAATCAAGATTTAATATTCAAAATATTAAATTAAAGTATAGGATTAAAGAGCCAATATATGCGGTTCCACATAATTATATTTTTGCTGATGCATGTAATACTGGGAATGTAATAGACTTTGTATATAAAAATATTAATGCTGATTCAAGAGACTATAATGGATATTTCTTATCTCAAACAAATGAGGTTGTTTCAAGAATTTTTGAACTTTCAAAATTAAAAGAAGAAAGTAATTAAGAGGTGATATAATGGCACTTGTATTTAACATATTGCTAATTATCTTACTTATAGTTTTTGTAGTAGGATTTGTAGTATATAAAGTAAAGAAAGTGGATACTAAAGAAGCAGCAGATAATTTGTCAAGAGAAAAAGAAAAGTATAGTATTGAAAAGATGAAAGAGTTCATTAAAAAGCAATTTGATGAGATAACAAGAATGAACCTTTATGATTTAGCATTATCAGAAGAGGAATTTGAAAGAAGAAAAAATGTTAAGTATGAATTAAAAAAGGCACTTCGTGGTGCTGGCTATGCTGATAAAAGTGATAAAAAGTATGTAAAAACTTTAATGTTTGACTTACTAAGAAATAATTATAAAGTTAACTCTTTTAACATAAATAATGCAATTCCGTTTGATGATTTTGATGCTATGACTCCACAAGATAAATTTGAAATATTGATGCATATATATAAGAAAACATATAAAGCGGATGCTTTAACTCAGATAATTACTAAATACAATTTGGATTTTCCAAAATACGAATTTGATCCTGAGGTTCCTTCATATGTTATAACTGCAGATGAGATATCTAATATATTTGCAAATGAAGTATCTGAAGATACACTTACATTTGATGATAAGTTGGAAATCGTTGTTCAAAGAATATATCAAGAATATAAAGGCTACAGTGTTGTTGATGATATACGTGATATGAATATAGATGGTGTATCTGGTGGTGTATCTGGTATTCCACCATCATTCCTAGATCAGTTGTCTGATATGGATGATTATATAGAACAAATGAAGGGTAAAAGACTACCAATGTCATATGATAGTGTTTGGATATTCTATAAAGGTAAAGCTACATATTTATCATTCTTGTCATTTGGTAGCGAGGCAGAACTAAAAAGAGTTTGTCAAAACATATATAAGTATAACAATCCAGGACAACTTTCTGAATCTGTTGGTTTTAAAATCAATGAAATGAAAGATGGTTCCCGTGTTGTTGTATTACGTCCTAACTTTTCAGAATCTTGGGCATTTTTCGTAAGAAAATTTGCTCCACCAACACTTATTTCTGCGGAACAATTATTAGTACATAAAAATAAAGAAAATGTTATTGAATTACTTAAATATTTAATAAGAGGTGCAAGAGTTACAGCTATAACTGGTGAGCAGGGTTGTGGTAAAACTACACTTTTGATGGCTATAATGAAATACTTGTATCCTACAATTACGATTCGTGTACAGGAAACTGCATTCGAATTACACTTAAGAAAAATATATCCTTATCACAACATCTTATCATTA
>HF991961.1:31627-36487 GCA_000433135.1 Clostridium sp. CAG:921 | reverse complement strand
ATCTTATCATTAAGAGAAACTGATACAATAACTGGTCAGATGGGTCTTGATGTTCAGAAAAAAACAGATGGTGGTGTTAACATCCTAGGAGAGGTTGCAACTGATCCGGTTGCTGCTTGGATGATTCAGATGGCACAGGTTGCATCTAAATTTACACTTTTTACTCACCATGCTAAAACATTTCCAAACTTAATAACAGCACTTAGAAACTCACTTTTAAAGATTGGTATGTTTAATTCTGAAAATGTTGCTGAGGTTCAGGTTGTACAAGTTATAAACTTTGATATACACTTAAAAAGAGGTACTGATGGTACTAGATATATTGAAAGAATAACTGAATGTGTACCACTTGAGAAGAAATTTAATTATAATAATGATTATAGAAATATACGTGATATAAATGGTAAACTTGATAATTTTATGGATAATGCCGTTGAATATTTTTCACATATGACTCAAACTAGTAACTATACTTATCATAATATAGTAGAATGGGTTGATGGTGAATATGTATTTAAGCATCCGATAACTGAGGAAAATATAAAAGCAATGAGAGATAACATGTCACCAGAAGATGTTAAAGGATTTGACAACTTCCTAGATACTGCATGGAGGTGATATAATGGATACTATAACAATGATAGCTATTATACTTGCTTCCATTTCAGTAATTGGTATTGTATCATTACTTGTATATTTAAAAATATTAAGAAGCAGATATTCAAAAAATTCTGCACTTTATACAAAAGATAAATTAATTGTAAAAGAAAAAACAAATGTTAAGGATAGCTTTGATAGAATATATCAAGTAGTTTATCTTACATTTGTTAAGATGCCAATAATTAAGTACTATACAAAAAAGACTAGATTAAAACTTGAAATGACAAATGACTATACAGAGTATGAAGTAAGAAAAAGAACTGGTAAATCAATGCTTAGGGCTTTGATATTTATGTTTACAGCGCTTTTTGTATTTCTTAACTTAGTTGATGATTTATATATGTCTTTAATAGTTATTATTGGTGTACTTATAGTAACTGAAAAAGTAATTGATATGGGTATTACATCTGTATCAGAAAAAATATTAAGACAAATGCCAGAAGCATTTACTAGTATAAGACATGCGTTCCATGAACATGGAATGATCGAGGAAGCTTTCCTTACTGCAATTGATGATTTAGGCGATATTGAAATTGTACCACAACTAAGACGTATAGTTGAGGCAATGATATCAGAAAATCCAGAAATTGAACTTGAGAGGTACTATGATACGGCTCCAAATAGATTTTTAAAATTATTTGCAGGTGTTTCATACCTAACTTTGGATTTAGGTGATAGAAAAGTTGGAGGAACTTCTGTATATCTTAAAAACTTAAATAATATTCTTAGTGATATTAATCTAGAAATATTAAAAAGAGATAAAATTAATTACATGTTTAGAAGTTTAACGGCTATAGCTGTTGCTCCACTTGTAGCAATAAAACCATTACAAGGATGGGCAGAATCAAGCTTTCCAGCACTTATGAACTTCTATGATAGTAGCATTGGATTTTTCATGCAATCTTTGATAATAATTTCAATATTTGTATGTTATTTGATGCTTAGAATTGTTCGTGAGGACTCAGAAGAAATAAAATTTGATAGGGTTTCTAATAAAAAATGGCAGGAAAAAGTATATAGATACAGACTTGTACAAGTTGTAGTTGATGCCTTTAAACCTAGGGAGAATACAAGAAAATACAGAAAAACTGTAACGCTTATAAAAAATACAAACTCATATCTTACGGTTGAGTGGTTATATGTAAATAAACTTACATCTTGTATCGTAGCTTTTATACTAGCTTTAGCTTTACTTTTAAATATGCAACATATAGATGTTTCTGCTGCATATACAAAAATTAGTGATGAATTCTTATCATTTGGTAAATTAAGTGATGCACAAGAAAAAGCAGCACAGGCATTAAATGAAAGAGATCGTCAATATATGGATAAGTATAAGAATAAAAAGGTAACTAAAGAAGAACTAGCAGCTGATTTGACAGATCCAGTAACAGGAACTGTTGATCAAGATTCTGTTGATAGAATATACAACAAAATAGATACTGTAAAAAATTCTTATCTTAAATTCTGGCAAGTTTTAACTGCCATGATTGTGGGACTTATTGCATATTCTTTCCCAACTCTTATGTTAGTTATAAAAAATAAAATAAGAGAAATGGAAAAAGAAAACGAAATAATGCAATTCCAATCAATTATATTCATGTTGATGTACATTGATAGAATTGACGTTCAAACAATACTTGAATGGCTTGGAAGATTCTCATATGCTTTTAAAGAACCAATTGCAACTTGCTTAAATAACTATGAATCTGGTGCAGAACAAGCTCTTGAAGAGTTAAAAGAAGCTGTACCATATAAGGATTTCCAAAGAATAGTTGAACAGTTAATGTCAGCTGTTGAAAGAATTCCTGTAAAAGATGCATTCGATGAACTTGAAACAGAAAGGGATTACTTCCATGAAAAAAGAAAAGATAGCAATGAAAGGCTTATTGCTAAAAAAGTTAGAATTGGTAAAGCACTTGGATTTACACCAATGGTACTTTTAATAGGTGGATATTTAGTTGCACCCCTTATGATAGTATCAATAATGCAAATGATGAGTTACTTTAGCCAAATGACTTTCTAATTTAAGGTATAGGCACCAACAGGTGTTTTATATACAATTTATATTTTATTTTATATTCATATAATATAAGGAGGAGGTAAATATATGGATAACGCACAAAAGGCAATAATGATTGGTGTTGGTCTTTTTATTACCATCATCATAATAGCAGCAGTTATGTTAATAACTGGTATGGGTCAAGATATGATAAATAGTTCAACTTCACAGGTATCTAATATTTCATCATCTTTACAAGCACAACTTACTTCACAATATGATGAAACTGTATTAACAGGTTCACAAGTAATTTCTGCTGTAAAGGCTAACAATACAACTGAAGGTATGGTTATTGTTGTAGCTAATGGTTCTGGTACTACTAATTATGGAAGATCTATTGTGGATGGAGATTTTTCAAGTGCAGATGCAGGTTACAAAATAGCACCAAAGATAAAAGAAAATCCTAGTCAAACAGCAATTGGAAAGTTGACTGATGCTAATTCTTCAAGTACTTATGTTCCTTCAACAGGAAAGTTCAAGGCACATCTAATTAAAATATCTGATACAGTTGTTGGAATATATTTTGAAAAAAAGTAATTAGAAGTAGTTTATTTAGTTATGTTCTAATATGTTTTAAATATATGGAAGGTATATAATTATACTTAATAGTTATATACCTTTTATATATATTTTATGTTCTTATGTGTATTTTAAAAAGTAGTTATTGTAAAAATACTTTTTAAAGTATATGTAAATTACAAATATGAGGTGGTATATATGGATGAGAGTAATGCAACACGTGCAATTATGATAGGTGCTGCAACGCTTATTGCTATTGCAACTATTTCTGCTGTTTTAACTTATTACAACACTGCAAGAGAAATGGTACAATCAATTGGATCTGGGTATGATTTTGATGCAAATTATAGTGAATATGTAAAAGATATACTTTTAAGAACAGATAAGAATTCTAAAATTACCGGTACAGATGTTATAAATATAATGAATTATTTCTATGATGATGCAACAGTTGAAGTTAATTTGAAAAATATAGTAGAAATTGGCTTTTCTTATGATAGCGAAGGTAGTGGAAACAGCATTACTAAAAAACAGGCATCAAAGATAAACTTAAATGAATCTGAATTTGAAAAATTTAGAAAGATAATTAATCCAAATGCACATTTTAGATTAACAAGGAAAAATCAAGATTATAAATTAATCATAGATTTAGAGCAAATTAATAGTTAGAGAGGAGTAGAGTATGGAGGATACATTACAAAGAGTATTTTCGGTTTTAGTTGCAATTGTAATATTTTTTCTATTACCACTATACATTGCTTTTGAAAAAAAAGATGACATATCATACTCACTTGCACTAAAGATAACTTCAAATTTTGTTGATAATGTAAAAAATAAGGGATATTTATCTAAGGATATGTATAATGATTTTATATCTAATCTTGCTGCTACTGGTAATGATTATGATATAAAAATGGAGCATCTTTCAAAAAAGTATTATCCTGTTATATATTCTTACGACAGTAATGAATATAAAAATATTACAGGGACTTTTGATTATAGTTTGTATAAATCTTCATATGAAGAAAATAAAGGAAAATCTATTAAAGTAAATGGTGCTGAAAAAACTAATTTAGTTTTAGCTTATAGCTTGTCTTCTGAAAGAAAGACAGAAAAGCAAATTTTAGACTATCTTGAAAAAAGAATAGAAGAACAAAATAGTGCTTCTAGTTCAAAAATTAAAAGTGTATATGAAATCGATGGAAATAGTGCAATATATCCTATGAGTATTGGTGATGAATTTACTGTTATAGTAAAAAATTCTAATGTTACTGTTGCTACTATGCTATTTAACACCTTAACTTTTGGTGCTAATAATTCAAATACTACTAAAATATACATAAATTATGGTGGAACTATACAAAATGAAGCGTATAATACAACTGAGTTAGAAGATTATGTTGGAAGTGAGCTCTCAGAAGTAAAATATGAAAAGGGTTCTATGAATTTATGGTATGATGCTATATATAATTCTAATCAAGGACAAGATATGTATACTACAGCTTGGTCTGATCTTACTCAAAATAACAATAATGGTGTCATTTCTTCAAATGCAAAAGCAGAAGATTTTTGGAACTTAACAAATGGGTATGCAAATTTTAAATCTAATAAAAATAAGG
>HF991961.1:27720-31565 GCA_000433135.1 Clostridium sp. CAG:921 | reverse complement strand
TGGAAGAATTGAGGATATTTTAGGCTATACTGATATAAAGTCTGAAAAATTTACTATTGAGTGTACGTATATGTCGACTTCATCTAATTATGGTGTATTGATTGGAAACTTAAAAAATGGTGGATTTTGTATATATGCTAAAAATAATAATATTAAAATTGTTTATGTAACTGATGATGGGCAAACAATTGAAAAGATATATTCAACTACTAGCTCAAAACTTAATACCGTTTCACTGGTATATAATGCAGGAACTGTGAATGTATATATTAATAAAAATTCTCAAGGAGAACTTACTACTTCAAAATTATCTTCTCCGCAAGATAATACTGTACTTAGAATTGGTAATAGATCAGATGTTGGAGGTACAATATCTAACGAACCATTTGTGGGTGTTATTAACTCAGTAAGAATATATAGTAAAGCATTATCAAATGCACAAATTGAAAATAATTACAAAGTAGATTATAATAGATTTAAAAATAATGATAAATAGATCATAATTAAAAATAGTTGCTTATAGCATTAAATTACTACTTTTAAGTTTGGAGGTGTTATTTTGGATAATTCAGCAAATAAAGCGCTCACAATTGGTGTTGCAGTATTTATAACAATTATGATAACTTCTGCTATACTTTTTATACTTGGCAGAATGCAAGAAGTATATTCGAGGGTTTATGAAACTGATATATCTATCCAAAATCAGTTTGATGAATATGATGCCTTTGATTCGACTACAAAAACTGGTATTGAAGTGTATAATGCTGTAAAAAAGTATGTTGGAAATCAATTTGTAACGATTACATTTAAAGGCAATTTGATTCTAGAAAAGGGAGAATTTAATTCAAGTAAAATGAGTGATGATGAACTAAAAAGAAGAATTAAAGGTCTGATTTTTGGTTCACAAGATTCTACTAGAGATATAGGTGAAGGTTTAGCTAAATCAACTGTTACTAAAGTAGATGATTTTGTTACAATAGATTTTAATTAAAAAAATTAATGAAATTAATTTCTAAATAATTAAGTATGAAAGGGGAGATTGGATGGAAGATTCAGCATATGAAGCAATTTATACAGGTGTATATGTTTTTATATTTATAATAGCGTTAACAGTATCACTTTTGCTTTTTAATGGAATAAACGAAGTAGCAGACTTATCTTATGAATTTTCAAATAAAATTTCTGGTAGCGAAACTTTAGTTAATGTACCAGTAGAACAAAACTTGTTACTTTCTCCATCTGAAGTCTTGTCATACTATTTTAATTATATTCAAAAGGATTTGTATAGTACTGAGTTTGTAAATTCAAAATCTGGTGTAGTTGCTACAAAATATAATGTTACTATATATACTAAAGCAAAAGATCAGTTAAATTATACAAATTCAATGTTATCTAAAGACCTAAGTATTGCTGAGGTATTAAATGCTATAGGAACGGATGGAAAATATATATTAAGATATGAATCAGTAGCTAGTAATGGAGTGGCAAATATAACTATTCAAAAAGCTACAAATGCAGAAATAGAATCATTTTTTTAATGGGTAAAAGGTGATATAATGAAAGATAATTTAAGTATAGTTGTTACAATGATTGTTTTTGTTGCTTTAATGGTTATATTTCCATTATATAACTATTTTGAAAGACAAGATGATATGTCGTACAATTTAGCATTAAAATCAACTACAAATTTTGTTGACTCGGTTATAAGTTCGGGATATTTAGATCAAGAGCTATATGACAAATTTGTTAGTGAACTTGCAAATACAGGAATGTATTTTGATATAGAACTTGAGGTTCAAAGAAAAGTTTATACGAAAGATCCTTATGAAGTAGCAGCTGCTAAAACTGCTGATGAATATGACAAAATTCCTTTTATTGAACAGTACTATTCAGAATATAACAATGATATTTTTAATGAAGATACTGGAACTGTTAAGGACACTAAGGTTAATTCAAGTGATAAAAAATTAAAAAATGGATGCTGTTATTTAAATGAAGGCGATAAGATTTATGTAAAAATAAAAAATTCATCTACGACAATGGCAGGTGCCATATTTAGTATTATAGTTCCAACATCTTCTACTGAAAGAGTAAAAATTAATTATGGTGGAATAGTTAAAAATAATGCATGGAAAGAAACACCACAAAGTCAGATTACTCAAGGAGATGTGTTTGTTAGAATTGATGCTGCAAAAGATAGTACATCTGTAAACATTGGTAGTAGTATAACATTTAATGTTACAGTAACAAATTATGATAAAAATTCAAATAATGCTTTAAAAATTAAAGAAGTGTTAAAAAATAATATTAAAATGAAGTTAATGAATAATACTTCTACGACTTTTATTCAGGCAAAAGAAGTAACAACTCCTAAACTTGATGATACAAACGAAACATCTGTATTTAATGTTGAGTTTGAAATAGATAGTTCACAAAAATCTGGTCAGTATGAAGTAATTTTACCTGCTAATCTTATTCAAGGAAAGATTGGCAAGAATTTGGAAACAAAATCTAGAGTTATAACTATAACAAATGATAATAATAATTAAACTTTAGAAAGGAGCACGTATGAAAATTACAGACTTATCACTTATATTTATAGGTATATTACTTCCTATGATTATAGTTGTATATGTTAATGTGTCATTTACTATTAAGGCTCAAGAGCAAGAAATATATTACAAACAAGTAATTGATATAGCATCTGAAGATGCGACAAAGCAGATGAAAGAAGTTGAAAATGAAGACTCAAGTATTGACTATGGATATTCTGGTAGTGAATCTAATAAGATAAGTGTAAATGCACAAGTAGCTGTAGATACATTTTTAGATTCAATTTATAACAATTTTGGAATAAAAGGAAATGAAGCTGCAGAATCATACATGCAACTCTTTATACCTGCAATTGCAATTATAGATTATGATGGAGTACAAGTTTCATCTGTTGAATCATTTGTAGATAATGGTGAAGAAGTAATAAGACACGCCTTAAAGCCCAAAAGATATTATTCGTATATGTATACTGTCGCTAAAAAAAGTGGAAAAAATGAAATGGTTGAAGGATATATTACAGATGGAGCAAATGGATACACTGTTGATTCATATCACCAAATCGATTTTACTATGGATGATTATATAACGCACAGATGGTCTTCAAGATCTGGTGGAAAATCTATAGAAGAGGACGTGACAAATTTTTATATATCAGATGCCAATAACAATGGAGTGCTTGCTGGAAATCAAGAAAGTGATACTCTTTTTGTAGATAGTATAGCAAATAAACTACAAGAAATAAGGAAAGATGTTATTGTTGATATTGTAGTAAAAGATTTAGCATATGCTGTTAATACTAATAACTCTTATGCAAGATCTGCTGGAATTTCGTATAGTTTTTCTTTTCCAACTTCTACACAATCTGATCTATATGCTTCTGTTGAAAATGTTGGATTTATGGCTTTTGTACAGGGATTATCTGTTGGAAATAAATATTTGAATGCTAAGACATATGGAATAACAAATTTACAGCTTGCTACAAGATATTATTTTACAATTCCAAGAACTGAAAGTGAATTTACTGATAAATATGGTAGTATAGCAAAACTTAATTTGTATCACAAGTCTAAAAATTGTGAAATATACAAAGCTTTTTCAAGTGGAATAGCAAATGTTTCACCAAAATATGTACTTTCAAAGCAAAAAGCTGCTTCTGCTAAAGTAAAATTAAAAAAAGGTGGAGAATATGTTGATTACGAAGGATTTTATCCTTGTCCTTATTGTATACCTTAGACAGGATATATTTAAATAGTTTAGTTTGAATAAATTAATAAAAAAATCACTTACGTAAA
>HF991961.1:27439-27632 GCA_000433135.1 Clostridium sp. CAG:921 | reverse complement strand
ATAATGTTATAATTTTTAATGAAAATTTCATGAAAAATAATATAAAAAAGGCCTTAAATATATTGAAAAATATGGTGTTTATATGTTAAAATGTTATATATAATTTGATTTTAAAAAAAGAGGAATGAGATTATGGTAAAAATTAAGAAAAGTTGTGTAATAATTGCGATAGTGGCTATGCTTTTTGTAATGT
>HF991961.1:19056-27416 GCA_000433135.1 Clostridium sp. CAG:921 | reverse complement strand
TTTTGTAATGTTTAGCAACATATATGCAAAGGACTTAAATATTTACGAGGATGGAGATGTTAATTCGTTATTTAGTGGTTCAAGAGTAACTTTTAACTTGATTACTAAAGCTTATAAACCATCAGAATTGCCAAAGAATTGGTCAGAATATACTTCAGCTTCGTTACCTTACGATTGGAAGTCATATTCTACTGCAGGTATAATTTTTCAAAAAGGTAAAAAAACAAAATATCTAGAAGTTAGTGAAGTTACAACTGAGCAAAAGGCTGATTTTCCTTATACTTTAAAGTTATGTGCTTCCAACTCATTAACTGATAAAGAAGATGCAAAAAACGTAAATAGTGATGTTTGTCAGTACTTTTACATTGGTGCTGGATCTTCAAATAAACCAGATGATTACGTGACTAATGTAAGTACAAAATCTTACTTAATTGGGAAAAATGGATTGAGAATCGCACACAAACTATATGCTAGTATTTATGATATGCGATTAGTAGGTATATCTGACGAAATTATACAAGAACTAAAAAAAGATAATTATTTTACGCTTAGTGAAGATGGCAATTACTATAAAGTTTATTTTTCTATAATTACAACTTTTAAGCCTAGAGTAAAAGATAAAAATAACTGTTTTAAACAGAATGCTGAAACTGCTTCACAAGCATTGTATAATACTTGGTTTGACTGGATGTCAGATAAAACTCGTGGCTTAGATGTAAATGATCCAAGCTCTGCTATTTATAATCTATATGACAACATTTTATGGATAAAAAAAGATAAAGTAGATTCTGGTAAAGCTACTGTAAATACTCATTTTATAGAAAATGGTAATGAAGTTGGATCATATAGTCGTGAAATTAGTATTTCTGGTAGCACTAATGTGTTAGAAAAACCAGGTAAAGATGTAGTTGAAAAGTTAAAAGATGATAATGATTATGACAAATTTATATATACTAAGTATAAAATTAATAATGGTTCAGAATTAACTGGTGATACCCTAAATTCAGGCGATTTAGAAGACAAATCTACTGTCGATGTATACTTTGAAAGAACTAGAGTAAAAATAGATTATCAATATAATGGTAGCATAAAACATACAAAAACTGGAATTTATTCTGGTAGGAGTGTATCTATTTCTAGAAATGATAATAAGGGTGAAGATCCTGATAATGTACTTGATAATAATTATTATTACGCTACTGATATTTCACCAAATAGTGCTGGTAGTATAAGTCAAAGTTCAGATGATGTTTTTGCTAATATTACAGATAACAACAATAACGGAAATATAATAGTAGTTACTTTTAAATATTATCATTACAAGGTAACTGGAAATGGAAATCTTAGGTATCACTATATACATTCAAATGGAAAAGAAGAAATTATTTCTTCAAACATGGATTTTGATTTAAAAAAAGGAGAGTCAGCCAAATTAAATATTAATAAATCTGTTTCACATAGTGATTTGTGCTTGAATGATACAGTGGATTTTGGACATCTTGGTGGAACTGTATCTGGTGCTAAAATTGCTATTGGTTCAAAAGATTATGGAAGTAGTTGGAGTTATGGAATATCAGATCGTCCTTCTTTTGATTTAGAAATAACACCTAATGATGTAAATTCAGAGATTGTAATTGATATATATTATTCTTTAAGAGTATTTGATGTACAATTAGTTAATGCTAGTGAACAATTAATAAAAGGACTTAGAGTTATATTTACTAGAAGTTCGTTTGGATCATCATTTACTGCTGATTTTTTAAAAGATAAAGATTTAAGTAAACCATTTAAGGTTTCTGGTTTTAAAGAAAAATTTACTTTTTTAGGTTCAAAGTATACAACAAGAACTGATTATAGTACTGCCAATGCTTCTATTCCAAGCGTTAGATATACTAATAATAGAAGCGTAACAGTGGATGCAATGAGTGCACCATCTGTTTTATCAAATGGTGGAGATTATAGTATTATACGTTTTAAATTTAATATTATACCAAACAGTAAAGTATATGTAAGGCATTTAGTGAAAACAAGTGAAAAAACTGATATCAAAGATGGTAGTGGAAATTATTATTTACTACTTAATGAGTTAAAAAATGATACTCAAAGGGTAAGGCATGACTTAGATTATTACGATATAAATGTTGGAAAAGGAAATATTTCTATAACAGATGCTAGTGAACATTTTTATGAATTGCTAAATTCAACTAATACTTCCTCTAACTATAGTGAATGTTATGAAATAGAGCCTAGTGATACACTTCATGTTGAAAGATCAAATACCATATATATGGATAATGTTAGGTATAAATACGAAGGTGCATATGTATACAAAGATTCAAATTCTGCATTTAAAGTTGCTATGCAAAATAATACTTCATATGACATAAAAGGAAAAACAACATATATAGATTTTATTTATAATGGAGTGAATGGTGACTGTATTGATGACTGTGATCCGGTTCCACCAGATTGTGTAGGGCCTAATTGCGATAATATTGAAAAAACACCAGATCCAGTAGTACCAAATATCGAAATAACCCCAAAAAATGAAAAGGGTGAAGATATTTCTGGAAGTAGTACAAGTAAAAATGAAGATTGTAATGTAGTATATGTGCCAGTTACAGAATACTTAGATTCATATTTAAAAACTAGTATGACATATCCATATACACTTGTATATACTCCTGAAACTGTTAATAAAGATACAGGTGCGATTACATATAAAATAAAAAAATATGATGCTTACGAATTACAATCAGCACACATTGAAAACTCTTCTTCTGAAGAAGCAAGATACATTACAAATGATAGAGATGGCGTTATAAGTCCAAATAGTGGAGAAAATTATAAATTTTCAATTACTGGAATATCAAAGGCGTCTAGTACTGTTAGTACGTTAAAAAGTGTAAATCCACAAAATGATAATAGTATTAGTAGTGCTATTGCTAGTATTATAGAATATACGAGTGAATCAAACTTTAATAATAGAACTCAACAAGTAAAAGAAAACAAATTTAATGGGGTAAGAACACCACAAGGAGTAGCAACATATAATATAAATGGAATTATTGGTGAAAATGTAGATAAAACGATAAAAACTGTTGCTTCAAAATCTGATACCAATACGAAAGTAAATGTATATACTCCACTAGCACTTGAAGAGCCAACTATTGAGATGACAAGTTATGTTGATCATTCTGTAGACAATTCAGATAGTGTAGTAATACAAAAAAATGCTGAATTTACTCTTATTCCAAAATTAAATGAGTCATATAAAGGTGACGTATACAATGATAAAATTAATATGAAAAATTATTTACAAAACTACTGGGTAATATTTGATTTTAAAGTAAATCAAGTAGTTGTGTATAATGCTGATGGATCTGTATATAAAGGCAGTGATATTAAGGATTCATATGATAAAAATGAAGAAATATATGTACCTGCTGGTGGAAAAATTAAAGCTAGAGAAGCAAGTGGTACATCAGGTTTATCTGTTATTGGAAATTTGAAAGTTATTGCAAGTACTAAAAATGCAAGTTCAAATTTAATAAGTACAGTTATAACTAATAATCCAAAATTAAAAGCTGATACTTCAGTATCTGGTTTACTTACTTTAATAGCTAGAAAAAGTATTGCTAAGATTGCAACTTTCTGTGATGAAAAATCAAATACGCAAGAACCAACACATATTGTAAAAGTTGATACTGATAATGATGGAAAGGAAGATACAAAGAAAAACATTTTATATCATGATGATGAAAGTAATCAAAAAGAAATGAAGTCAGATTCAAAGTATTTTGTACAAAATAGTACAACAGCAACAAATATAGATAGAATATACGATTTTGAAATAACAGATTGCTTAGATGTAAACTTTAAAAATGTATTTAGAAAAACATCAGATGGTAATGTAAATGATTCAACAGGAATCAGGTATTTTTCTGGTATAAAAAGGCAAATAATAAATCAAGACGGTAGTGCGCAAGGTGTAAATATTATTGAAAATAGAGCTATGTCAGTACTAAATAAAGTATCTACGAAGACTATATTGCCTCTAGGTCCAGTAAAACATACAGATTCTACTTATTTACAAGCACCAAAACTTGGTTATAGATTTAGTTTTGATTTGAAAACAGCAGGTGCATATGCACCAGTAACTGTTACTGAGAAAAAAGATAAAGATGGAAATGTAATCTCAAAAGAAAAAGTAGCTAATGAAAATGAAACTAGAGAAGTAATAATAACACCATCATATTACTATATAAGTAAAGATGGAAGTACATTTAAAAATAATATAATTTTATACTACAAGAACTCATCAGGTAAGTATGTACCTTTTGATACAAGTAATTATAGCATTTCATTTAAACCTAGTGATGGATATAGATCACTTGATACTATGTATGCTGAAGATACAACATTGTTATCTGAAAAACTTGAAAAAATGGTTATTTCAAAAGAGTTTACATTATCAAGTAATATGATGACATTCCATAATGTGGATGTATCATATATTCAAACTTGGTATGGTGAGTTTAAACTTCCAAATTCAACTATAGTTGTTGAAAAAGGAGGAAATATCAATAATCCTTTAACTAATGGCTATATTGGTGTTAAATTTGATATAAAATGCAAAACAACACTAAAAACTGCTGGAAATGCTGGGAAAACGGTAACAATTAGCTATAATCAAAATGATAGAGATAAAGATAAGAGTATAATTCCAAATACGACACAATGGGATTATGAAGGTTACCTTGGAATACAATCTGGAAAAGAACTTGAAGGTACTTTAAGAATTCAATTAGAAAATGGAATTTGGAATATAAATAAAGATAGATACAATGATATAAGAGGTACTGTAATATTGTATGACACAGATAATAGAGCTGCGGAAGATTTTGATTAATAATATTTGAAAATACAAAAGTATCATATGTATAAAGAGATAGTAAATTAGAAAGTAAATTTTCTAGTTTACTATTTTTTTTATAAACATAATCATCTGAATATTAAAAAGTTTTAATGAAAAATGTAGTATTAAATTCATTTAAAATATGATAAATCAAAAAATGTTACAATAAGTTTACAAAAATGTTACAAAACTACAAAACTTATTATTTGTACTTTTAAAATATTTTAAAAAACTTGATAAATTATCTGTTTTTATATATAATATTTTTATATATGAGGTGGAGATTTATGGAAAGTAATAATAAAAAAAGTGTAATTAAAAATTCTAGTAAGAATACTAAAAATGATGTGATGGATAAAAATATAACAAAAGATAAAGGCGTTAAAATTCCAAAAGATATAAAGATGAATATAAATTCATCGAAAGGAAAATTTTATATTAAATCTAAGATAACGTTTGCAATATTTAGTATAATTGTTGTTATAGTTATAATTGCAATTATTGCACTGTGCGTTAACATATTTGGAAAAGGAAATATAAATGCAAATGCTAAAATGGATGCTTATGGTTTTTCTAAATTGTATGATTCTGGCACTTCAAATGAATCTGAAAATATAACTAAATCAGAAGCTATAAAAATGGTAGTAGCTGCTACACTAAATAAAGATGATATTACTGATATGATAGATCCAAGNNTATTACTGATATGATAGATCCAAGTTTGTTTTTAAGCAATTACAAAGGAATAGAGGAAGATATAACTCCTTTACTTGAGTACAAGAATCAAGTTTGGGTAGAATATGCAAAAGCAATGAATTTTGTAGGAGCAACTAATATAACTAAGGATAATGAGGGTGAAAAGGTAACACAAATTTATATAATTGAACTACTTGCAGATGCAAAGAAAAATATATTGCAACAAGCACTTACAACAAGCAAAGAAAAAAATTATAACGTAAAAAATTTAAGTTCATTATATAATGCCTCTGAACAACTTGCACTAAAAGATATGATAGATAATGAAATAATTGAAAACAAAGATGTTGATTTTAAACAAATAGCAACAAAAAAAGAAATGAATGAGTTTTTAATAAACTTTGTAAATAAATATAATACAATAACTGTAAATAATGAAAAAATAAATATAAATCCTGCAAAAGTGCCTAATAATTCTGATGAATATCCTTATACTCTAGCAAGCGTTGATAAGAAAATATATGAATATGAAAATTATAAATCAGATGAAGAAAACTATAAGACTCCTATAGCATATTATGCAGAATCTAAAAAGTATTATTATAAAATAGAAGAAAAAATTAATGAATATTTTAATACGATATTAAATGTTAATTATGAAAATTTAAATGAAGAAGCCTTTACTGAAAGTATATTTGATGCATGTGAAGGAAATGCTTCAAGTGTAATGATTAAAAACTACTTAAACAAGGTAAAAGAAAAACATATAAAAATAACAGGAAGTGCAAAAGTTGAGTATCCAGCTATATATTTTGATGGAACACAAATGAGAGTAAGAACTAAAATTGAATATACAATTGAAAATGCAGATAGTCTTGAAAATGTTATTTTTGGAGATATTAATTCTCAAGAAGTGGTAACATACGAAAAGAAAAAAGCAGAAGAAATAATAGATGTACCTATGAATGTATTTGAAGAATTGGAAAGAGTGTTTATTAGTAATGTTGTAATAAATGATTGTAAAGCAGGTAAAGTAAAAGAAACTTCATTTAATAACAATATTGATGAAAATACAGATGATACTACAGCTACAAATGATGATGTTATTCACGGCGATTTCGTACTAAATGTAGAGTCTGAATAAAAAAGCAAGGAGGCAAAAAAGATGAAGAGAATAAAACGAAGCTTTTTAATATTATCTATATTTACCATTTGTTTAATGATATTTAGCAAGGTATATGCAGTTGGAATTGAAATAACAGAAACTCAGAATACTTTTGAAAATAATGGTCAATTTTTTCCAAAAGAAAACAATATGGATGAGGAAGAGAAGAAAAAGGTGAAATTTTTCTTTGATATTTCAGTTAAAGCATATTCTAATGTTGCGTATGCTGGTGATTTAGGTAAATGGAAGCTGTATCCTGATCCAGGAAATTCTGATTATTATAGAACATATGGTATAATGATATCTACTAAACCAACAACTAAGTATAACAAAGAGGCATATAAGAATTCTGGTGAAGGGCTTTTAGGAGAAAAGAAAGATCTAAATTTAAAGGCTGGTGAAAAAACAAATGAAGATCCAAATCTAGAAAGTGAAATTTTACACGCTGATAATGGCTCATCATATTTTAGTTTTAATAATTATGGTGATAATTTAGATAAAGATAAAAAGACGTATAAGATCTACAAGTTAGCAAAATCTGGTACAGATAGTAATGTACAAGGTGAAATTAACCCAGGAGAGTATGTCCAAGGATATGGAAAAATTGTAAAGTTATACGATAACAAAAAACGCAGTTATTATAACGGTTTTGTAGGTAGTGGTGATTTTGATCCGGAAAAGGACAGTACAGGTGATTCTAGTAAAAATTTAAAGATTGTTTCATATGTTACTTCAGATAGAAGTACAGTTGTTAGAAAGATAGGAATTTCACAAGAGATTATAGATGATCTTAAAAGTTCTGAGTTTTTTGGTGAAAAAAGTAATCTTTTAATAAAAGAAGAAAATGGTAAGAAATATTATGGTGTATTTGTCTCTGTTTTGGCAACTTTTAGAACTGGTACTGATAAAAAGGCAACAGTTGCACTTACGGCAAACCAAGCATATCAAAATGCAATAAGTACAGGAATGACAGATGCAACTTTAGGTAAAACAACGGACGAAATTGGAAAATCAATATTTAATTTGTACGATAATATACTATGGATAAGTGAAGACTATATTGCGGATAAAAATTATAATGTGATGGCACACTATTTAGAAAATGGTGAAGAAATAGAAAGCATTAACTTAGGTCAAAGTAAAATTATATCTTCTATACCAAGTGAATTACCTGATAAGAGTAAGACAAAAAATTTTATTAGTGATTCAGACTATAATAAGTTTTCGTATATTGGATATAAAGTTAATGATGTAAATTCAGCTATTCAGTCAGGAACTAGTATAGAAACTAAAAATTTGGTTGATGGAACTACGATACATGTATATTTTGAAAGAATAGTTGCAAATATAAATACTCATTACATTGATTCAAATGATAATGATGAAGTTCAAAAAAATAAAGTAGTACTTAGTATTGATGAAATAAAAAATCAAATTGTGCAATCAAGTAAAATAGAGAGAATTGTAAAAAGAAAAGATAAATTTTTAAATTCTGAAATAAACTTTGGATATTTTGGAGGTAGTATAACTGGTGGAACAATTGAAAATATTGCTGCTAAATATTGGTCTTGGTCTAAGTTA
>HF991961.1:6850-19034 GCA_000433135.1 Clostridium sp. CAG:921 | reverse complement strand
TAAGTTAAGTGATATTAATACTAGTTTAATTAAATTTAAGCCAGATCAAGATACAAGAGGAATAACTCTTGATATATATTTTACTCCAAGAGTTGTAGATGTACAATTTGTAGATGCAAATGATAATATTTTAAAGCATCTCGTGACTACATCAACAGGATTTAGTAAAGATATACCAGTTGAAATATTAAGTGAGAAATATAAAGAAGAAAAAGACGTTGTATATAAAATTGATGGAGCAAGTTATAAGTATCAAGGTGCAGTGGCATCTACAGCAAGTAATCATAGCGCTGCAAAAAGTGATATAAAAAATAAAAAATATAGTGAAATATATAAAATTTCGATTAATAAAATAAATGAAAGCGGAATAAATAATGAAACTTTAAAGTACGGTGGCGATTATAGTATAGTAAGATATAAATTTTACAAAATTGCAAAAAGTAAAGTTTATGTTAGACATTTTGTTGAAACTACAAAAGAATATGCAACATATTCACGTGTTGTTGATGGAGCAACTAAGTATTATAAACTAGCTAATGAAATATTAAGTAATCCTACACAAGTAGTTACACATAATTCTAAATACTATAATGTTAGTATTGTAAATGACAAGAACGATAATAGTACTATAGAAGTAAAAGGCGGTGAAAATGACAAACCACTTCATAACACTAGCGTTGATATAATAGATAGTAACAATAGCAAAGAGGGATATGGTGAATATTACGAAATAGAAAGTACTGATACTTTAAATGTTGAAAAATCTAGGTCAGTATATAAGTTAGCTGCTAAATATGAATGTGTTGGATACACAAAGTATAATAACCAAAAGGATGAGAAAAGTACTGCAATGGTTAATTCTCAAGAAGTAAATATAAGTGGTAAAAATACTACAACATATGTTGACTTTTTCTACACTAATGATGGTGGAGTACCACCATGTGATAAACCTGAAAAGTGTCCAGTTCCAGGAACTACTCCTGAGCCAAAAACATATATTGATGTTGAAAATAAAGATGGTGAAACTATAAATGCAAATGCTGTTGATGAAAGTAGCAAGTGTAAAGTAGCATATGTACCAATTACAGAATATGTAAGACCATATCTTCAAACAACAACTGTATCGCCATATACATTAGTGTATAAGTTAACTGGTGTTACAAATGAAGGTAAGAAAATATATACTATAGAAGAATATGATGCATATCAATTGGTAGGAGGTTACATTTCAAATAAAGATGATGAAGATGGTAAAGCAAAATTTGTTTCAACTGGTAGTGATGGTGTAATAAATTCAAATGGAAAATTTGATTTAACTTTAAATGATATACTTCAGGCACAAAATACAGAAAAGTTATTTAGTAATATTGATCCAAAAGATAAAGACGCTATAAATGCTGCTGTTAAGTCACTTCCTACAACTACGAAAGAAAACTTTAAGAATATAAATAACAAGCAAAGAGTAAATGAAGATAAATTTAATGGCGTAAGGACTCCAAATGGTGTTGCAATGTATGATATTGTTGGTGTTGTTGGGGACAATAAAGGAAAAGTTCTACATAAAAATATCGAATCTGTTTCTAGCGACGAAAATACAACAAAAATTAATGTATATACACCATTAAAGGTTGAAAAGCCTGAAATAAAAATGAAAGATAGTTACGTAGATCATTCTGTTGGTTCATTAGATGGCTCAGTAATAGAAAAAAATTCAGAATTTACAGTGGTACCAAAACTTGATCTTTCATATACAGGAACTGTATATAACAAAAATATAAATATAAGCAATTATTTAAAAAATTATTGGGTAATATTAGATTTTAAAGTATCTAATGTAAGAGTATATACTTCAGATGGAAAGCTATATAAAGAGTATGGAATGCTTGATTCAAATACAAAAATTGAGGTACCATCTGGTGGTAGAGTTGATGCAAAAGAAGCTAGTGGCACAACAGCTTCTTCAGTAACAGGAAATATAAAAGTTATAGCATGTACTAAAAATGCGAATACTGTTTTGACAAATACAGTAATAAATAATAATACTAGTTTAACAGCTACTTCAACTAAGTCATCTACAGGATTACTTAGTATAATAGCAAATACTGAGATAAATTCTAATGCAACTTCTTGTGATGAGAAAAATCCATCTAAAAATCATGTTATAGATGTAGACGGAACTAAGAAAAATGTATTATATGAAGATGGAGCAAGTAATAAAATTGAAATGGAAGCAGATTCATTGTACTATGCGCAAAATACAGCAAAAATTATAACTTTAGATAGAATATATGATTTTAAAGTAACTGATTGCTTAGATGTTAACTTTAAAAATGTGTTTAGAAAATCAATTGATGATAATGTAAATGAATCAACAGGAATTTATTATTTCTCTGGAATAAAAAGATTAATAGTAAGTAAAAATGGAGAATCGCAAGGATCAAATGTAATTGAGACAAGATCAGATTCAGTACTAAATAAGATCTCTACAAAAGCAATATTACCTCTTGGACCAGCAAAACATGTAGATTCATCTTATTTACAAGCTCCAAAACTTGGTTATAGATTTAGTTTTGATTTAAAAACTGCAGGTTCTTATACACCAGGAAATGGTGCTACTAGAACGATTGTTATAAAACCATCATATTATTATATAAGTAAGGATGGTACAACATTTAATGATAATGTAGTATTGTATTATAAAAATTCAAGTGGAAAATATGTAACATTTGAAGGAAGCAATTATGATATTTACTTTAAGCCAAATGATGGATATAGAGCAACTCAAGACATTTTAGATTCTACAATGAATACAGGAAAGCTGTCAGATAAACTTCAAAAGCTATCTATTGGAAGTAAAAACGGATTTACATTAACTGAGAACATGATGAGTTATTATCAAGATCCATCATATATTCAAACTTGGTATGGTGAGTTTAAGTTACCAAATTCAACTATAGTTGTTGATAAAAATAACAATGACATAAATAAACCACTTACAAATGGATATATTGGTGTTAAGTTTAATATTGAATGCATAACTAAACAAAAAGATACAACTATAATTATTGGTTATGATCAAAACGATAGAGATTCATCTGGCAATGAAATTTTAAATACAACACAGTGGGATTATGAAGGTTATCTTGGTATACAATCAGGTAGAAACTTTAGTGGTGATTTAAGAATTCAGTTAGAAAATGGCGTTTGGAGAATAAAAGATCAAAATACATATAATAAAGTTAGAGGAACTGTTATTTTGTATGATACAGATAATAGAGCTGCTAATGACTTTGAATAACGTGCTATGTATTATAGTGTGATAATAATGAAAAGGTGGGGATAGTTTCTCCACTTTTTTCATTATTATATAATAAATAATATATTAAACAAAATTAAATAAATTAAATAAGTTAAATAAAAAGGAAAAAATTAAAAATTCTATTTACAATATTAAATTCATATGATATAATACTTTACATAATATAGATTTTATATTATTTTATTTTTCTTTTGATTAAGAGAAAGGAGGAAAATTTTTTCGTAACTCGTTGACATTTGTTTTATTATTATTATTATTAAAAGAAAGAGGTAAAAATGAAGAAAGTAAAGAACGTTATGGTAACATTAGAAAATGGCAAGGAGGCTATTGAGGAAAATGTAAAGAACAAAAAAAATATAGCGGTATTAGGTGCGGTTGCTACAGCAATTGGTGCATGTATAACTGTTACATTGATTTCTGCTGTTGTGTTTTGGGTGTCGTTAATTTATTTTCTTGGTGCAGCAATGGAAGTTGCAAGGGCACACGGAAGAAGATAATTGTAATATTGCTGTAAGCTGTGTAGTGGCAGATTTGTCACTACATGGCTTTTTTTTGTGTATTTTGAAGTATGAAAAAAAGATAACATTTTGTAACATATGGACAAACAGTAATAATATGAACAAAGAAGAATATATATATAGTAGGTGGTAATGTGAAGAAAAAGCCTACTATATATTTTTTTACTCTTCTTTTAATAATATCAATATGCATTCTTTTGTTAGTCAATAATATTATAAATAAAAATGAAAAAGTAAAACAAGATGAAATAATTAAAAAGAAAGAAGAGAAAAATACTATTGAATATAAAGCTAATCAAACTATTAGAGTAAGATTTTCAAAAACTGGTGAAATTGTGGCTATGGATATTAATGATTATCTAAGAGGTGTTGTCCCATCAGAAATGTCACCAACATATAATATTGAGGCATTAAAGGCTCAAGCACTTGTTGCCAGGACTTATACATATAGAAAAATATTAAATAATGCTGAGGGGGATGGAGCAGATATATGCGATAATTATGCACATTGCCAAGCTTTTTATCCAAAAGAAAAACTTTTTGAAATATGGGGAAGAAAAGACATAGATGAAATCACAAAGTTAGAATATTGGGATAAGGTAAATGAGGCAGTAGTGTCAACACAAAATGAAATAATTACATATAATGGTGAATGTATAAAGGCATTTTTTCATGCTAGTAGTCCTATTAAAACAGAAAATATTGATCAAATATGGGGAGGAGAGAAATTACCATATTTATTATCCGTTGAAAGTAGTGAAGATGAAGGATATGCAAATAGGACTAGTCAAAATGTAATTCCATTCTTAGAATTTAAAGAAAAATTACTAAGTAATAATTTAGTAACGGATGAGCTTAATATTGAAGAGATAAAAAATTCTAAGATAAATGAATTTACCACTAGTGGTAGAGTAAAAAATATCATGGTTGGTAAATTTTTAATAAGCGCTGAAAAGTTAAGAACAATCTTTGGGCTAAAATCAACTAATTTTACTATAGTAGCTGATAATAATAACATTACTTTTAACGTTATAGGTTATGGACATGGCGTTGGTATGAGTCAAGTTGGTGCAAATTTTTATGCAAATAGTGGAATGAATTACGTAGATATAATTAAACATTACTATACAGGCATTGAGGTAACAAAACTAAATTAGTAATTATTGAGGTGAATACATATGAAAATCAGTATAAATAATAAATTAATTGAAAAAATAATTAGAATCATAAAATTAAGAAAAAATCAAAATGATATATGTAAAAGTAATAATAATGATTCAAATAACATAAGAGAAGATAAATTGAATATAAATGATGAAAGCTTAGATAAAATATATAAGTTAAATAGAAAAGAAAATAAAAAAAAATCAACTGAAAAGGAAAAAATAATAAATTTTAAAAAAGACAAGGAAAATGGGAAAATTATTGATGATATTGAATTTAAGAAAAAAAGAACGAGAAGTGGAGCAATTATTGAGTGTAATGTGGAAAATGTAAATGATATTATAGTATATAGAAGAAATGGAGCAAAATTAAAAAGTGAAACTATACCAAAAAAATCTCAAAAAAGAAGCAAATTAAGTGATGAAAAAAATAAGTTGGAAAATAAGTATACAAGTAAAAATGTAAAAAAAAAAATTAACAATGAGAAAATATATCACGCTGTTGGTTGGTATGATTTTTCTTAGTTTTATTAGTATTAAACTTGCAATAAGTTCATATGATAAATACAATCTTGAAGAATATACATTATATGGAAAAATAAATGCTTCTAGTATTGCGTCAGAAAATGCTGACAATATAAGTACTAAAAGTAATAATGAAAATTCATTAAAAGAAGAAATAGTTAGTGTAAGTTCAAGTCTTGAGCCAAAAGATACAAATGTATCAACTATAAGTAATTCAAATAATAAAACTAAAATTATATCAAAAAGTAAAAATAAAAGTGAAAGTGTAAACTTTTCTAAACCTGTTGATGGCAAAATTCAAAAAATGTTTTCTAGTGATAAAGTTATATACTCAAAAACTCTTCAAATGTGGAAAACTCACGATGGAATAGATATATCAGCAAACGTTGGTAAAGTAATAAAATCAGTTGAAAAAGGTGTTGTTTTAAAAGTATATTCGGATTCATTTTATGGTACTACAATTATAATAGAACACCTTCAGGGATATAAAAGTTGTTATTCGAATTTAGATGAAGAAGTTTTAGTAAAAGAAAATCAAGTAGTTCTTAAAGGACAAAAAATAGGCAAAATTGGTTCTAGTGCTATAGGAGAGATAAAAGATGATTCACACTTACATTTTTGCCTTGTAAAGGGAGAAGAAATTATAGATCCAACATACATATTCAAATAAAAATGTACGTATATAATTAAAGAAAATGAATAAAATGTACTAATCTAATTAATATAAAGGAGCGATAATATGACTGATATAGAAAAAAGAGTCAAAATTCTTGCTATATACATAATAGAAACAAAAAGCACAGTAAGACAAACAGCCAAGAAATTTAATATTAGCAAGTCAACAGTACATAAGGATATATCAGAAAGACTAGAGAAAATAAATCCTTCGCTTGCGATCGAAGCCAAAAAGGTATTAGAAATAAATAAATCTGAAAGACATATAAGAGGAGGAATGGCTACGAAATTAAAGTATCAACACGAAAAAAGTGTTAGTAGAAATTAAAAATGAAAGTAGTTTTGATATAGAAAATATACACATCATTTAGATGTTTTATATAAAAGTTTCAAAATAAATGAAATAAAAAGTAAGAGGGAGTAGTCTATATAAAGTTTACATATATTTTATTTATATAATTTTGTAACATTCTTTTTTGTTATTTTATTTTTCTGCTGAACAGTAACTAGAAACTTAAATTATAGATGAAAAATTAAAAAAACTCTTGAAAAAATGATAAAATACGTGTATAACGAATATAATAGTAGTAGATATTTAATATCTGCTATAATTAAAATGTGAGTTGCAACTCTGCTTGCGGGATACAAATGTGCAAGTGGAAAAATGTTAATTATAGTTAAATATGGGGTCTATAAAAGTAGATCCCATATTTTCATAAAAAGGAGATGGAGCAAAATGGTAATAGAAGATGGCAAATTTTATTTTATAAAAGATGGATTTTTTAATGTATTTAAAGATTATGGATTAATGGTTAACAAAGAAAATGACAATAAGAGACCTTGCTATTTTTGCTTTAAAAATAGACAAAATAGCAAAATAATATGATTTGTTCCAATTTCTACTAAATATGAAAAGCATGAAAAAATTCATGAAAAAAAAGGCAAAAAGTGGGAAGAAGTCAGTATATAACTTTGTCTTTGGCAGTGCTTTAGGAAAAAAAGCTGTTTTTTTTATACAAAATATATTTCCAACAACATTAGATTACATAGAAAAGAAATATACAAATTCTAATATGGATGTTGAAATACCAGAAATTATAAAAAAAGGTAATTACTAAAGCATTAAGAGTGGTTGATTTAGCAAAAGACGATGTGCAAATACCATTTTATGATATAGTTGAAATGAAGAAAATATTATTAAATAAGTAAAATATAATTTCAAATGTTACTTGTCACACTGTTGGCTACAAAATTAAAGTATCAACACGGAAAAAGTATTAGTAGAAATTAGAAATGAAAGTAGTTTTGATATAGAAAATATACGCATTTTTTTGATGTTTTATATAATTTTTATATCTGCTCTAAAAAGCCTTTTATTTTTTTAAACTTTTATACTATATGTTGCATTTGCAATAAAAATGTAATATAATTGTAACAGAAAAGTAGGAGGAGAAGACGTGGTATTTGGACAAGATATTGGAATTGATTTGGGGACAGCTACTATACTTGTTTATGTAAAGGGGAAGGGAATTGTTTTAAGAGAACCTTCTGTTGTAGCAATAGATAAAAATACGAATGAAGTTTTAGCGGTTGGACAGGAAGCAAGAAAAATGCTTGGCCGAACACCAGGAAATATTGTTGCCATACGTCCATTAAAAGATGGTGTAATATCAAATTATACTATAACTGAAAAAATGCTTAAGTATTTTATAACTAAGGTATGTGGAAAGTTTGTATTTGCACCAAAAATTATGATTTGTGTTCCGTCATGTGTAACCGAGGTTGAAAAAAAAGCTGTAATTGATGCTGCTACTCACGCAGGTGCAAAAAGAGTATATTTAATAGAAGAACCAATAGCAGCTGCAATAGGAGCTGGAATTGATATAACGAAACCTTATGGAAGTATGATAGTTGATATTGGTGGAGGAACTGCTGATATTGCTGTTATTTCACTTGGTGGATCTGTAAGAAGTACATCACTTAAAATAGCTGGCGATAGGTTTGATGAGTCTATAGTAAAGTACATAAAGAAAAACAGAAACGTGGTAATTGGTGAAAGGACAGCTGAAGATGTTAAAATAAATATAGGATGCATGTATCCAAAGCCTACTGTAGAGTATATGACCATAAAAGGAAGAGATATTTCAACAGGACTTCCTGTTGAAATAGATGTTACTTCTGATGAGGCGTATGAAGCACTACGAGATTGTGCAAACATGATAGTAGAAGGAGTTCACTCAGTATTAGAGGAAACTCCACCTGAATTATCTGCAGATATTTCAGAAAGAGGAATATATATAACAGGTGGTGGAGGTCTTGTCTGGGGACTTGATAAACTAATAGAAGAAAGGACCGGAATACCAGTTATGATAGCAGAAGATGCACAATCTTGCGTTGCTACTGGAACTGGAAAAGCTTTAAATCATGTAGAATTACTTGAAACAGGGAATGCTGTTAAGATAAAAAAGTTTTAAAACAATGAAGTGGAAAAAATATAAAATATTAGTAAGTTTAAAAATAAAAATAGTGTTAGTTTAAATTATATAGAACTAACACTATTTTTTTACTAATAATAAATAAAAATTAAAGAGGCAATTAATAATAGAAGTTATTTTGGCTTTTAAATTATTAGCTTTACCTTAATCTCCAAAAATATATTGTGCTAATGTATTTTTTAAGATATTTGCCTCGACAACAGAAAGCTTTTTTTGTGGAGAACACATTTTGTAATGTGAACAATCTGCTACAACAAAAGAATCATGTATAGTTGCAAATGTTTCATAACCATATGTTATCCATGGATAATTTTCTATTCCTTGCGAATATTGTCTAACTTTTAAGCAACCTCCATTTTCATCACTTGCAGCAGAAAGATGGCGACAGTTTTTACCACACATATGTCTATTTAAAAGATTTAAAGCAATAAAATTGATATTAAAATCTACTTGTGTATAATATAGTTTCCCATTATATTTAAGTACAAATGAAGGAATATTTAATTGCCTGTACTCAATAAGATCATTTTTGCTAACTTCCTTTAACTTGTAAATTAAAGGTGTTACTTGCTCTTTTAAAACACTTCTTGTAGATCTACCTATAGGTTTTAAGGTCACTGGATTGAGTGGTCGCTTAACTTCAAATTCAATAGTTGCACTTTCTGCTTTGAGTGCATATATTCCATCTAAAGTTATATTTCTTATAGTGGAATCTGTCACTTTTGTTACGTCATACTTTAGCATGTTGCTGTTCATATTAATCCTCCTTGCATGAAAAATACAATTGTTATTTCAAATACTTTAAGTGCTACATTAGTAGCTTAACATTACATAAATAATGTAATAAATATTTTATCATTGGATATGTATTTTGTCAATATATGTGGTAATTTATTTTAAATATAATAAAATTAAAAGAGTCGTTAGCTCTAATATGAAAAGAACAGATGTTGACATAATGATAAAAAGGTGGTATAATGATTATGTTAGAAGTTGTTATCTTCTTTAATTAATATTCAAGAAGGATGACATTATTTATAAGTTTTCCTTCTTTTTATATATAGTAACTTATGGTTCATGGCAATAACAACATTGCTGTGTTTATATAGATAAAATAATAAAAAAATAATAAAAAGGAGGACCATTATGACTAATAGTAATAATTGGTTAAGATTTAGAGCTGCTGTTTCAGCAAAGAGTGCATTCATTGCAAGACATAAAATCATGATCGTTGCAATCGCAGCAGTTTTGTGTATGTTATCTGGCGTTGCTGTGTGCCTTGTAAGCTACAGCAACAAAGTAGCACGGGCGAGCGATGCAAGTTCTGCAGCTACTGTTAATGTAGGCAAAAAGTGTAGTTCTCCGACTTGCCAGTGTCAGAACTGTACTGGAGCTTGTGGAGGAAATTGTACCGCTGATGGCAGCGGTAACTGTTCAAGTTGTTCATCTGGTAATATTTGTGGAAGTTATACAAATAACTTCTACATTGACACATTAAATATCTACAATTACGTTTACAATGTAAATTGTAATTGTAGTTATTGCAAGGCTCTAAGATGTGGAGAAGAGCTTCCAACTTGCGAGCAAACAACAGATGCAAGTGGAGAAACTGGTACATCTGAACAGCCGACTGTTCCAGAGGATCATGTTAATCCGGATGGAACAGTGCCAGCAACTGTTCCAGTACAGCCTACACAGCCTGGTGAATCTTCTGCAGAGCAACCAGCGAAGACCAGGGAAATTACCGGAATCACCGCAACACTTGGTGATTATGGTAAAGTGTACGAAGGTCAAGTTAAGCTTGACTGGTGTAACTATATATTCGTGAAAGCGGTATATAGTGATGGTACTCAAGAGGAGGTTAGCGGATGGTATTGTCCAGAAGCTAACCAGGGAAATATTGCAGGAAATGTCACATTCCATATTTCGTGGAATGGTTATACTTGTGAGGTAGTTGTGACCATTCTCAAGCGTCCTACCGATCCTGTAACGGATCCAACTTGGGGTGACAATCCGATCACGATTGACCCAGCATTGGAAGAAAGTGTATCAGCATCTGCATCACAGGAAGCAGCAGAACAGGAGGAGCCGGAAAATATACAGCCGTCTACCGAGTACCAAGAGCGTACAACGGCATCTCCGACTGAAACTCTTCCAGCGTCAGAAGAAGCAACAACTACTGCGACTGCTACAACTACTGCAGCAGAAGAGGCAAAGCCAACGTATGTTAAGGATACACCGGCTGCCACAACAATACCAGAAACAACATCCGTAGAAGTCTACACTGTAGATTCAAATCTGGATGATGATTTCTAAACTTTAATTAATATAGATTACCTCACCACTTTTAATAGGAGTGGTGAGGATTTTTTAACTTTTAAATATAAGCTATATAACAATAAGTAGTATGTAGGAAATGACAAAAAACGTCATTATATCTACATATTTTTTTTTTAGATTTACAAAATCAGAAGCGTTTTATCTATATAAATTTGTTAAAAATTATCGTTGACAATTATGAAAATAAAGTATACAATATATATGTAAAATAGTGATAAGAGGTTGAATTATGAGTGAATTTGAACAAAAATATAAGTTTAGACATAAAGTTTTTAATATAAAAAATGGTATAACAATGATTGTACTTGTAATTACTATAGTTATAATGTTAATAATTTCAGGAACGGTGTTATTTTCATTTAAAGGAATAAATACTTCTACCAAGCAAAGGGAGTTTGCAACTGAGATATATAACTTGCAAAAAGTAGCTGAACAATACGAATTTTTAAATGGAAAATATCCAGTAAAGGATAGTATCAATTTTAATATTTCATCAATAACAGAAAAAGCTCAATTTTCTGGTGAACCAGGTTACTCATCTAATGTAGTTTCACTTAAAAAAATTGATTTATATGAGGCAGGAGTTGAAACAATTTCAAGAGGAAATGAGTCTTCTACATATGATATATATGCTATTTCTGAAACTACTGGTAGGGTGTATTATTTAAAAGGCGTAACAATTGGTAATAATACATATTACACTTTAACAGATGAATTAAAAAAGAAACTTGAATTATAATAATATGAGTAAGATTTAAGAGGTATGTTTATGAAGAATATGAAAAGTGGAATTTCTTTAGTTACGTTATTTATAATGACGTTAATTTTGGTAATACTTGCTACCACGACAACTGTATCTGGAATTAATGCTCTAAATAGAGCAAAACTAACGAAGTTTGCTAGTGAACTTGGTCAGATACAAAATTTAGTTGATAGTTATAAAGAGGCAAATTCTGGTGAGTATCCTGTAGGCGATACGGCAGTTTTAGATATTTCTGGTTTAACAACAGTTTCAAAAATGCAATTTGCTGATGAAACAAAAATAAATAGCACAAAAATTAACTTGTTTGTAATTGATATGTCGTTGCTTTCAAAAACTGATTTGACTTATGGAAATAAAAAAACAGATAAGGATATATATGTGGTTTC
>HF991961.1:6539-6793 GCA_000433135.1 Clostridium sp. CAG:921 | reverse complement strand
AGGCAAATGGAAAAACATATTATACGCTAACGACTGATCTATTTGATGTAGTTGACTATGATGAATCATTAAAAGCTATGAATAAAGATGGAATACTATTTTATGTTACAAATACAAATTGGACTAATAAAACTGTTGATGCAATTGTAAAGATTCCAGATAATATAAAGGTGTATAACAATATAACAGTAGTAACTAAGGTTGGTACACAAACATTGCAAAATATATCTCTTTCAGCAACAAGAAGTGGGTAT
>HF991961.1:0-6530 GCA_000433135.1 Clostridium sp. CAG:921 | reverse complement strand
TCAGCAACAAGAAGTGGGTATAAGATATATAATATAAAAAACATAGATAAAAATTGTGATATAGTAGTAAACTATAAAAAAGAAGGAACAGCTGGAAATTTGACTCAAACATATTCGATAACAAATATTGATAAGGTTGCACCAATACTTGAACTTGTAAAAGAAGAGGGAATGGTAAATTCTGATCAAAATGATAAGAAAATTTATATAAAAGTAAATGTTAGTGATGGTGAAAGTGGAATTAATTTTTGTAAGTATGAAACTGATGAAATTGATCAAAATATTGCTAAGGAATATTTTGTAAGTGGTGGATTTTCTGTAAAAGATAATACTATTACAGTTGATAGATATACTGGTGTTGTTACTGTATTTGCACAAGATAAGGCTGGAAATAGCACTTATAAAAAAATAGAACTCGATACTGTAATAGCAACTGAAAAAGACTATGTACAAGAAGGTTTATTAATACAGTTTGATGGTATAAATAATACTGGTGCAGGACATAGTAACTTAGTTACGACTTGGAAAAATCTAGCTTCTAGTAATTATGATGGAATACTTCAAAATTATACTTCACCTAGCAGTAGTTGGACAAACAATTCATTAAAATTTAATGGCATTGATAATTGGGTAAAAGTTGGAAGACTTGATTTATCTAACTTTACAGTTGAAGCTGTTATAAAACATAACAAAGCAACAGATTATGAAAAAAATATGGTGGGTAATGGAGAAAATGGCGGGTATGGATTGTTTTCATTTCAAAATAAAAACGGAGTTTATGTCGGAATTTCTAAAAATGGAGACGAATCTCCTGACATAACATATGGTGATAAGTATCATACTGTATATTCTAAAGATATATTTGTTGCAAATAAGGTATATTCGTTGTCTGGTTCATATAATGGAAGTGTCATTAATTTCTTTGAAAATAACAATAAAACGAGTGCAAAATATAGTGCGGATTTTAATCAACCGGAACGTAGTACAATACTAATTTTAGGTGCTGATCCATATTATGATAGCGCACATATGGTAGATTCTGGAAAAGACACACTATTTGACGGTGAGATTATGTCTATTCGTATATACAATAGGGCTTTATCTGAAGAAGAAGTAAGGCAAAATTATAGAGTAGATAAAATAAGGTTTAAAATAAAATGATTGGAGGCGTGAATGTGAAAAAAGGTTTTTCTTTTATTGTATTGGTTGCAACAGTTGCAGTTATGTTAATACTAGTATCAACAGTGGTAATTACAGGTAGTAATACAGCAAATAATTCAAAAAAACTGTCTTTTGCAACTGAAATAAATACACTTCAATCGGCAGTTGATGCTTATGCTAGTTCAAATAATGGCAGTTTGCCTACAGGTGATAGTATAATCGTTAATGTTTCTAATTTAAGTAATGAATTTAAAAATCAGTTTTTGGAAAATAATGAAACTATATCTGGTAATAACATAGTTTTAGCAGAGATAGATTATAGTAAGATAGGATATAATTCATTAAAGTATGGAAATGGTAAGGATGGTCAAAATGATATTTATGCAGTTTCACCAACTACTGGAAAAGTATATTATGCTAAAGGATTTAGTGTAGGTTCAAGTTTATACTTTACACTTACAGATGACTTAAAAAAGAGGATAAGTTATGATACAGGAAGTGTAAATATGCAATCATCTCCATATGTAATATTTACAACAAGTGATAGCAATTGGACAAATAAATCTGTAGAAGTTAGTGCTAAGTTACCAGAAGGTTATGATTTAGACAGCATAACTATAAATGCTACAAATTATACTTCATATAAGTCAAATAATGCTGGAGAAAATAAGATTTATACGATAACTTGCGATAAAAACTGTGATATTGTAGTAAAGTGTCATAGTACTAAAGTTAGTAGTAAAGTAGTAGAAGCAAAGTTTAGTGTGAAAAATATTGATAAAATAGCACCAAAATTTGAAATAAGTGTAACTCAAAATAGACTAGATAGTGTGGATGATCAAGAAATATATGGATATCTTACTTTAAATAATGTTTCTGATGATTCAAGTGGAATAAAGTATATAAAGTATGAAAATAATAGTGCATATGATTCTAGAACACTTATAGATGAACAAAAATATACAATAAATGGACATTTTGAAACAAGTGGTAATGTTGCACATAGTAATATTATACCAATAAAGAAGAGTGTAAGACAAATAACTGTGTATATTGAAGATAATGCTAAAAATTGGACTGTTCAAACAGTAAATGTTAATATTTAGTAAAAAAGCATCAAACTTTTCGAGGTTTGATACTTTTTTTAAAATTTTAGTATATAATGTATCAAGTGTAAAATTTAAAGTAAAGGTTTTATGTTATTTTTCACTGTAGTTAAGGTATATGATCCTTTAAATTACTATGGACGATATTGACAGATTAGACTTTGGAGAGTATAATTTGTTGTAAAGGAGATATTAATGAAAGTACTAAAAATTATATTAGAATTAATATATTATATTTTTTATTTTATGATCATATCATACACTCTTTATTATGTCTTTACAGGACTTTGTGTAGTGTTTAATAAGAAAAATAAAATTAAAAGATATAAAGAAAAAACAAAGTTTGCAATACTTATTCCGGCCAGAAATGAAGAAGTAGTTATAAAGCAATTAATCAGTAGTTTAAAAAAGCAAAACTATAGCAAAGAACTTTATGATATATTTGTAATACCAAACAATTGTACTGACAATACTAAACAGATTGCAAAAGATGAAGGTGCAAATATTATTGAATGTGATGTAGAGGTCACAAAAAAAGGAGATGCTCTAAAATATGCATTTAATTACTTAATGAATGAGTTTCCTGAATATGATGCTTATTGCATTTTTGATGCGGATAATATTGTGCATCCAGACTTTCTAAAGAGAATGAATGATGCTTATATATCAGGATATAATGTAGCACAGGGCTTTAGAGATTGTAAAAATCCAAAAGATTCTTGGATTTCTAGTTGCTATTCGTTATTTTACTTTATTCAGAATTTTTTCTTTAGTCAGGCAAGAACAAATATTGGATTATCAGCCTCAATAAATGGAACAGGTTTTATGGTAGCAAAATCAGTTATAAAAAAGTATGGATTTGATACTATAACTTTAACAGAAGACGTAGAATTTAGTGCACAATGTGCTTTAAATGGTGTAAAAATTGGATTTGTAAAAGATGCAATAACTTATGATGAACAGCCAGCAAAATTTACTCAGTCATGGAAACAAAGAAAAAGATGGTCTGTTGGAACTATGCAATGTTTGAAAATATATTCTGGTAAGTTGTTTAAAGAGAGCATAAAAAAGAAAAAGCTTGTTTGCTTTGATATGTCAATATATTATATGGCACCGATTATGCAAATTTTGTCGTTTGGATTGATACTTGCAGTATTGTTATACGGAGTGTGTGGTATTCAAATATTAGGAGGTGCAACAGATATAGTAAATATATTAGCATCAGTTATATTTGGATATTTAGCAAGTATTTTTGTAGCAGTTTTTGCTTTATTAGCACAAGGAAAGAGTGTAAGACAGTCAATTGTTGGAATAATTACGTTTCCAATATTTTTCTTTACTTGGGTACCAATAAATTTAATATGCTTAGTGAAAAAACAATATGTGTGGGAACCAATAGAACATAAAAGAACAATTGCAATTGAAAATGTTATAAATATAAAATAGCAATAATATTTCATATGTACTTTTTTATTAGCGTAAAAGTAGTGCCTAAACACTATATTTTACGCTTTTTTTCATTATGAAAAATATAATTTATATAATTTTCTAAAATTTTTATTCAAATAAAGATTTGTATATGTTTCTTCGTATTTATACGTATAGTTACAGTTATATTTATATTTACATTTATGTTTTTAAAATTTACTTTTTCATATAGATGGTGATTTAAATTTTTTATATATTTAATTTTTATATATTCAGTTTTATTTTTGTATAAAATTATATAAATTTATTTGACAAGCGGAGTAATATATGATAATATATGAATATATGAATAAATATTCATATATTATTTGGCAGGTGAATATAATGAAAAAAGAAAGCATTGAAATAAAAAGTGTACCAAAAGATAGTGAAATACTTGAACTTGCAGAGCTTTTTAAATTATTTGGGGATGAAACTCGAATTAGAATTATATATACTATACATAAAAAAGAGCTATGTGTGAGTGACATTGCTAACATTCTAGGAATGACTCATTCATCTGTTTCACATCAATTAAAAAATTTAAAATCAGCAAGGCTAGTAAGATCGAAAAAAGAAGGAAAAGAAGTGTTTTATGCATTAAATGATGACCATATTGAAAAGATATTTAGTATGGCAATGGAACATATAAGGGAGTGATGTTATGGAAGAAGAAAATGGAGAAAAATTATCAGAAAAAATCATTAATTTACTTGGTGTGTTAAGCTTTGTAGTAGCAGTAGTTTTATACTTTAATAATAATGAAAATTATTTTTCATTTATATTATATGCAGCATCATATGTTTTACTTGGATATGAAATTATTTGGAATGCTTGTAAAAAACTATTTAAAAAAGATATGTTTGATGAGAATTTTTTAATGAGTGTAGCAACTATTGGAGCTTTTGCAATTGGTGAATATAATGAAGCAATTCTTGTATTACTTTTATATAAAATTGGCGAATATTTGCAAGATAAAGCGGTAGAAAATTCAAAGAAAAAAATAGAGAAGACACTTGACTTAAGACCAGAGTTTGCTAATTTAAAAACAGGTGAAAAAATTGAAAAAGTGCCACCTGAGGCTGTTAGTGTTGGAAATATAATAGTTATAAAAAATGGAGAAAGGGTACCACTTGATGGTGTAAGCTTTGGAAAAACCACTTTGGATACTTCAGCAATAACTGGAGAGTCAAAACCGCAAAATATTTTTGAAAATGATGTAGTATTATCTGGAACAATAAATTTAGGTGAAACTTTTGAGATGAAGGTAACTAGTAAGTTTGAATCTTCTACTGTTTCTAAGATAGTTAAACTAATTGATGAAGCTAGTGCAAAAAAATCAAATACAGAAAAATTTATTACAAGATTTGCAAAAATATACACACCAATTGTAACTTTACTTGCTGTGATTATTATGATTGTATTACCAATTGTTTTTAAAGTTCCAGTTGGTGAGGCAATAAGTAGAGGATTAAACTTTTTGGTAGTATCTTGTCCATGTGCCTTAGTAATATCAGTACCGCTTGGATTTTTTGTTGGTATTGGTACATGTAGCAAAAATGGTATTTTAGTAAAGGGAAGCAAGTATATTGATATTGCAACCAAACTAGATGATGTTGTATTTGATAAGACTGGAACTGTAACAAAAGGTAATTTTAAAATATCTGAGGTAAAAGTAAACTCAAAAAACTATACAGAAGATGAAATGTTAAGAAAATTATATTTGGCAGAATCTTTGTCGAATCATTACATTGCTAAGTCAGTAGTAGAAAGCTTAAATAAGAGTCAAAGATCTAATCAAAAAATATTATCACATAAAGAAATTGCAGGAAATGGTATAGTTTGTAAAACATCAAGTGAAGAAATTTTAGTTGGAAACAGCAAATTAATGGAAAAATATGAGATTAAACACGAGGATATATCTGCATCAACAGTTATACATATTGCTGTAAATAGTGAGTATATTGGTTATGTTGTTATGGAAGATGAAATCAAAGATAATACATTAACTCTTAGCCAAAATTTGAAAAAATATGGAATAAAGGATGTTATATTACTTACAGGTGATAAGAAAAATATTGCTGAAAAAATTTCAGAGAGATTAAAATTTGATAAAGTCTATTCGGAGTTGTTACCAGATGAAAAATCTAAAATAATAGAAAATTTAAAATCTGATGGGAAAAAAGTAGCTTTTGTTGGTGATGGTATAAATGATGGACCAGTTATTGCAACTTCTGATGTTGGAATAGCAATGGGAAAAGGCTCAGACATAGCAGTAGAAACTTCTGATGTGGTTTTAATGAATGATGAACCTCAAAAGGTAGTTGATTTTATAAAAATAGCAAAAAGAACAAAAATGATAGTAACAGAAAATATTACAGTAGTATTATTAGTAAAAATAGTATTTTTGATTCTAAGTGCATTTGGAATTTCTAGAATGTGGGAAGCAATTTTTGCAGATGTTGGAATTTCACTTCTTGCAGTTATAAATTGTTTTAGAATAAATTTGAAAAAATAAAATTTTTATTAATTGTGTTAAATTATATTATAGGAAAAATCGATTTTAGATAAATTAGTAAGTTTAGAAAAGAAGGCATGAAAAAAATAGGACATACAGAACATGCAAAAAAATTATGTAAAATTAACTTTGAAAACACTTAATAACAATACAAAAGCTCCTAAAATACTTGAATAAAATATATGTTAATATATAAATATCTCATTCAAGTGAGATGAGGATTAATTTGTTGAAAGAGCTTTTTGGGTGTACTTTCAACAAAGTATTGAAATTTTAAA
>HF991960.1:6450-12385 GCA_000433135.1 Clostridium sp. CAG:921 | reverse complement strand
TTCCTCTTTCTCGATTTTTTCAATTATACCAATACCGAATTTTTTATGTTTTACAGTTTGACCAACTTCATATTTACCAGCATTTTCATTATTTTGCGGTTTACTTCCAATTTTTGTTCCACCAATATTACTAAGAAATGAATCAACACTAAGACCGACACTTGGCTTTTTTGACCTTGGAATACTACCAAAGCTAGCCTTATTTAAAACTCTATCAACACTTTTATATTCACTATCTAAATAATTAGAACGACTACCTTTTCCATTTAAGCTTTCAAAAGAACTTTCATCATATAACTCTGGTGGAATTTCAGAAACAAATCTTGATGGCATAGTATATGATGTTGAACCATAAAGTGTTCTTTTTGATGCATTTGTTATATAAAGTCTTTTCTTTGCTCTTGTTATTCCAACATAACATAGTCTTCTTTCTTCTTCTGCAGTTTCGTCCTCGTCAATTGATCGTTTAGATGGGAAAAGTCCTTCTTCCATACCAACTAAAAATACTACCTCAAATTCCAATCCTTTTGCACTGTGCATTGTCATAAGTGTAACAGCATCTGCAGTTTCATCTAGATTATCAACATCAGATACTAAGGCTATACTATCTAAAAAGTCTGCTAAAGAAGCGTCTGCAGTTTCATTTTCAAACTCCATTGCAACACCTATAAATTCCATCAAGTTTTCAAATCTAGTTTGATTTTCCTCTGTATCTTCTTCATTTAACATAGCTTCATAACCAGTATTTTTTAATATCATCTTCATAAGTTCAGATACTTTTATAGTGTCTTTTTTTTGTATAATTTCATTCATTACATCTCTAAATGCTATTATATTTCCTGCACTTCTTATTCCAGATAAATTATTACTATCTTGTATTAACTTAAATATTGAAATACCTTTAGCACTAGCAAGCGCATCTAATCTATCTACAGCAGTGTCACCTATTCCTCTTTTTGGCTCATTTATTATTCTTTTTAAGGAAATATTATCATCTTGATTTTGTACTAACTTTAAATATGAAGTTAAATCTTTAATTTCTTTTCTAGAATAGAATTTAAGCCCTCCAATTAATCTGTATGGAGTTCCACTTCTCATAAAAACTTCTTCTAGTACACGTGCCTGTGCATTTGTTCTAAACAAAAGTGCAAAATCTGAATACTTCATTTTCTCTTTTCTACAAAGCTCATCAATTTTATCTACTATATATTCTACTTCTTCATATTCATTTGGTAGAGTTTTATAAAAAATCTTATCACCTTTACCATTTTGTGTCCATAAATTTTTATCTATTTTGGATTTGTTATTTTTAATAACGTTATTAGCACAGTCTAGTATATTTTGCGTGCTCCTATAATTTTCTTCAAGCTTTACAATTTTTGCATCTTTATATTCTCTTTCAAAGTTTAAAATGTTAGAAATATCAGCGCCTCTAAATCCGTATATACTCTGTGATTCATCACCAACAACACATATATGTCCATGAGCACTACTAATTAAACTTATAAGCATAAATTGTACTTTATTTGTATCTTGATACTCATCTACTAATACATACTTAAATTTTGATTGATAATAACTAAGTCTATCTGGATTTTCAAGAAGAATTTTCACAGTAAGCATAAGTATATCATCAAAATCAATTGCATTATTTGATATTAATGTTTTTTGATATAATTCATATACTTTTGCAATTTGCTCTTTTCTAAAGTCGCCTATTGCATCCTTTGCATATTTTTCATAGTCTATCATCTTATCCTTTGAACTACTTATTTCATATTTTATTAATGAAACAGGATATTTTTTATCATCTATGTTTAGTTTCTTAATTACTTCTTTTATGACCTTTTCTTTATCAAGTTCATCAAATATATTAAAATCTCTAGAATATCCTACAAGTTCAATTTCTCTTTTTAAGATTCTAACACAAACAGAGTGAAAAGTACCAAGCCAAATATCATTACTATTTGCACCAATTAATTTTTCTACTCTTTCTTTCATCTCTCTTGCTGCTTTATTAGTAAATGTTATAGCTAAAATTTCCCATGGCTTTACAAAACCTGTTTCTAATAAATATGCAATTTTATACGTAAGTACTCTAGTTTTACCACTACCAGCACCTGCTAAAATAAGAAGAGGACCATCAGTATATTTGGCAGCCTCTCTTTGTTTATCGTTTAATCCATTTAATAAATCACTCATAATTACACCTCAAGTAAACTTGTGTTTACTTTATAATTATACCAAAAAATAGCCTTTTAGGCAATAAAAAAATTTAATATTTGCATATCTAACATTTTATTTTATAATTATGTAAATAATGACTATAAATTGCGTTTAATATTTCAGTATATTACTTTTTTTATTTCGATAAATTTATTAGAAAGTATTGACATACTCATGTAAAATGTGTTATAAGTATAGCATAACTAATAAACTTAAAAGCTATATAAATAATTTTGTATACAATAATTATACTTCTTTTGGGTGATGAGCCCTTTTGAATTAAAGTATATTATAGTTGCACCTTTATTTTATAACTTTACCACACTAAGAAAAGGAGAACAACCTATGACTACTAATTACGAAGATCAAGACTTACAGGAGGTTATCGAGTACTTATCAGAGGTTCCAGGAGGGGCTGAAATGTTCAAGAAATATTATGTTGAATCTGGATTAGCGTCTTCTGATGCTTGGCAACGGTTCTTAGAATCAGGAAAAGAAAAAAAATAACAAAGCTGCAAACCACATATCTAGCTTATCGTGATAATATCACACATTTTAAAGCTTAGATATACGAAAAACTACTAAGTGCATGCACTTAGTAGTTTTTTTGTGTCATCTTAAGCAGACACTGTAGCCTGATTACTAACTACTTTTTGACTACGTTTCCCCTTATTATTTTTATATGCATCTAACGAAGCATATATCTTTTCTTTGGCAGTTTCATTCTGGCTTAGATAGTATTCATCCACATAATTCATTAAATTATACCATGCATTACATCCAAGTACACTATCATAGCTATTTACGATATATGATATATCTCCACATGACATGCAATAATAAAATTTATTATATGGCACATAATTGGCAGATCTATCAAATTCAATGCTAGTTAAATCACAATGAATTACCGTAAATGCTTCTATTATAGCTCGTATTGGAGCTGAATAATTTTCAATAAAATATACATGTTTATCATATATATCCATATTCACTCCACGCTTCTTACCAGCATTTACACCTTTACAGGTATCGTAAGCAAGCACCCAACAAAGATTTTCTTCAAACTGCTTGCCATAAATTTTAGTTTCTCCCCCAACTTTAATGGCCCTTTGTATAGTAGTAAAACTGTAACTTCCATCAGATGGACAGTAACCATCTAACTTTACTACAGAATTTACTGCATAAAATAAGTGATAAAGTTCATGAGCCATAATAAGTCTAATCCATTCAACTGGATCATTAGGGTTAATATCATAAGATATTTCAAATCCTTTTAAAGTATCTTTCTTACTATTTAGCTCCAAGTTAACCCTCATAAGACCATTTGTTGGAGCATCATTTATAAGCTTAAATTTAAATTCAGTATCTAAAACCTTACTTCTAAAGTATCGGTTGTTACACATCCGTGATTGTACAAGTGCAATCACTTCTTTTGACAATTTTTTTAATTTTGTTTCATTTTTTTCTATTATTATAATTTCATTATTTTTCATAATAAGTCCTCCTTACAATTATGTAAACAGACAATAGTCACCGTATTTATTATACTATAATTGCTAAAAATTGTCAATATTTCTTTAAAAATTATGTTAACATATAGTACCTACTTCTAAATAATGAATTATCATTACTATATTTCAATTATTCCTCCATAATCTATTATATCTTTGTTTTGATTTTGAATAATAGGTATATGTTTTTTATCTAATAAATCAACAATTTTATAAAAATCACTTTCATTATAAAAATTATTTTTATTTAAAATATCAAATGAAAAAAACATGCCTTTGCTAAGTCTAGCCATACATCCACCAATAAAGCCATACATACTAGAATATACATGTTCATCATTATATAGCTTTATACTTTGTTTTTCTTTCATTTTCACCAAAGTAACATCCAGATCATAACTAGATAATACGTTAGCTATTCCCTCATCAGTTACGACAACATTCCTATTGTCTAATACTCCTATTGAACATTTACTATAACCTTGATTTATATTTATTTTTTCTAACGATTTTTCAGCGATAACTTCTTTTAAAACATCATCAACAAACTTAAAATTTCCTATTGCATACTTTCCAACAATACATACATTATATCTAACATCATTTGGATAGTCTCCTCTAGCCATGCTCTTTCCTTTAACTATATTTATATTACTGTTATTATGTATTACATTTTCAAGTAATTCATAAGTTTTTTCTTCTAAAACAAGAGTATCTTTTACCAAACACGCAAATATATCCACATGTGATGATATCTCATAATACACATTTTCATTTTCTGGAAGCTCAATTAGGTTATATCCAATACTTTTTAAGATTTTCTTTTCATCATTTCTCATTCTATGATCTATAATCAAAGTATTCATATTTTTCTCCAATTATAACATATTTCTTTTTTTAAGTATTATTGTAACAATTGCAGTAACAAGCACAGAAATAACAACTACCTCATAAAACCCTATAATACTAGTATTAAATGGAAACTCTACATTCATTCCAAGGAAACTAGAAATAAGGGTTGGAATTGAAATTATAACAGTAATTGAAGTTAATACTTTCATAACAATATTTAAATTATTAGATACCATTGTTCCTAGTATATCAATTATTCCATTTAATATTTCACCATATGTTTGAATCATTTCCATTGCTTGTCTATTTTCAATCATTGTATCTTCCAAAATATCTTCATCTTCATCATATAATTTTATTGATTTTCCTCTACTAAGTTTTTCTAAAACAACTTGATTTCCTTTTACTGAAGTATTAAAATAAATCATAGTTTTTTGAAATTTCATTAGTTTTTGCAAATCACTGTTTTTCATACTTTTTATCATATGTGATTCAAAGTACTCGATATCTTTACTAATATAGTTTAGATATTTAACATAATCCTGAGCTATTTCAAAAAGTATTTGAAATACAAACCTTGATTTTTTCTCAGTTTGGACATAGTTATTTTTGGCTTTATTTAATATTGTATCAATAGCATTAATATTTGCATTAGATATTGAAATAAACATATCATCTCTAACAAATATTAATCCAATTGGAAGTGTTGTATATAATTTTTCATTTTTCGATGTTTCTGTTATAGGTGAATCTACTACAATAAGTATTGTACTATCCTCATCTGACTCATCAATATGTGCTTTTTCTGCCATATCAAGTGGGTATCTTAATGTTTGCTCATCTATTTTAATTAAGCTTGCTACTTTCTTTATTTCATCTTCTGTTGGTTTAACCATATTAATCCAGCAACCTTTTTCTGGTATTTCCACTAAATCTAATTTTCCTGTACTCACATTTGATTTATATATATTTATCATATTTATCACATCCCTTTCCATCATATATAATATTCTAAGTTTAAATTAATTCATATCTAATATTTTAATACTCTACTTAAATTTTGTCAACAAAGTAGTCATACTTTACATAATTTTTAGTCAAAAAAAATACTTAATAGTATTAATTAATACTACTAAGTACTTTTTTATATTATATAACATTATAACATTATAGCAAAAATAAAACTATTTCTCATTTCTAAGCCACTCATCAATACCTGCAAACATACTCTTTTCTTTCTTTTTAGTTCCATAAACAGGTGGATCATAATTTAACCTATGCAAACAAATGCTTCTAAATTTTTTAGAAAACTCCTTAGGTGTAGCTGCATCAACTACCTGAAT
>HF991960.1:765-6402 GCA_000433135.1 Clostridium sp. CAG:921 | reverse complement strand
TAAAAAGTTGCCACCTTATCAGAAACAGCAGACGATTTTTTTGATTCTAAAAGAACCAATATAAGGTTTTTTTCAAACATAATTGCTAAAAGACTAGGCGTTATAGCCTCAGGCAACTCTACTGCAATAATATGTGACATCCGATATGCTTCTTCTGGAAGTCCAGGATAAAGGTTCTCAGCTTCAAAAAATGACTCATATACTTCCTTTTTAGTAATTACATTTTCAATGTTCATAGAAATTCCTCCATAATTTTTTTAGTAAAATACAGCAACTATATATATTATACATAGTTATCTAAATACAATCAGTAACACTTACCTTGGATATATTCTGCTACAATCATTCATTATTTTAATACTTATTTCTAAGTAACCATTTATTTTTCCTCCCTTAAAATTATTTTTGAAAAAATATTATAACAGTAATATTATATCATTTTTGATTTTTATGTCAAGTCGTTAAAGGTCTTATATTTAACTTTTTTTATAATTATATTTATTTTTTTATATTTATAATATTCTAAAAGGCTATTTACACTAACTATCCAATAACTTATCAGTTATATTTTTGCTCAATAAAAAAAGCAAGTGAAAGGCATTATAAATTAACCTCTCACTTAAGCTTTTATATAACTTAAAATAACTTATCTTGGATAAGTAGATTTAAAATCTACCCATTCAGGAATCTCGCCACTTGACTCAGAGTATTTTTCAGATGTACCATCGTTTAAATTTAACACGATGATACCATAATCTCCTCCATCAGAAAAGAGTAAATTTTCCCTATATAGAAATATTTCATAAGGATTATATTCATCATCTATATCAAACATGTGCTTACCTAATATCTCTGTTTGATACTTTTTTCTTACTGCTCTTTTTGCATCTTTTCCAAAATAGAAAGATTCGTCAAAGTAAATCCTTTTTTGAATAACCTCTGGCGATTCTCCATCTTTTTGAATTACGTAACCTGGAATGTATTGTTCGCTTTTTTTGTCACTTACGTGATATACTAAAACGTCTTCGTCATTTACCTTTCTCATTCCAGATTTTTCAATTGAAAATCTTGGACCATCGTACTCATTACCTACGGTCTCCTGAAAGTAATCCAAAACTGATTCAACAGACTCTGAATTTACCATTTTACTATCTGCTAAATCGTTTATATTTACAATTTCTTGAGATGGCATAAAAGATGTAAATATACACAGTAATACAGATACAATTCCAACAGCTACTGAAACAAGTATATCACAGTCAATAAAAGTGGAACAATAGTCTACATTTTCAATCCATAAGATTAGAATTTTTACAAGCTCAGGCATCCACATCCATACAATACCTGTGACTATTGTAAATGGTTTACATGATAAATACATCAGCAAACCAGTCCAAGCAAACCGAATAAGGAATAAAATTATATTACAAATTACCAATTCTCTTTCTACCTCAAGCTCCTTAAAAAATACGATGTCTAAAACATCTATCAGAGCTGTATAAAGTAATGCTGAGGCTCCACTAGTTATAATAAGTCTTAACATACAGCTATCTCCCTTCAGTGCAAAAAAATTAGTTTCGTTTTCTTAATAATAAAAGCTTTAAGTATTATCCATTTAAATTTCCTCCTAAAAAATTATTTTTTGATAAAAAGCAACATAATCAAGATTATATCATTTTTTACTATTATGTCAAGCTATTTAATTTTTTTCACAATTTCTTAGCATAAATTTTTTAGATATTTGTTTGAATTTTAGTTAATATTTATAGTACTCTAAAATTTTATTTACAATAACTATGCAATAATCTACTGTTTTTATTTTTATTTGAAAAAAAAAGAAAGTGAAAGGCATTGTAAGTTAACCTTTCACTTAAACTTTTATATAACTTAGAACACTTATCGTGGATAAGTTGATTCAAAATCAACCCATTTAGGCACTTCACCACTTGAAGCAGAATATTTTTCTGACGTACCGTTATTTAGGTTTAAAACAATAACACCATAATCATTTCCATTAGAAAAAAATAAATTTTCTCTATATAAAAATACCTCATACGGATTATACTCATCATCTATATCAAACATGTGCTTACCTAATATCTCTGTTTGATACTTTTTTCTTACTGCTCTTTTTGCATCTTTTCCAAAATAGAAAGATTCGTCAAAGTAAATCCTTTTTTGGATAACTTCTAGTGACTTTCCCTCCTTTTGAATTACATAACCAGGAATATACTGCTCACTACTTTGGGAGCTTACATGATAAACTAAAACGTCCTCATCATTTATTCTTCTCATTCCAGAGTTCTCAACAGAAAATCTAGAACTACTATACTTGTTGCCCACAGTATTTTTAAATTGTTGCAAAACTGAACTAACCGATTCAGAACCTACCATTTTACTTTCAGCTATATTATTTATATTCACCATTTCTTGAGTAGGAGCAAAGCATCCAAAAATACATACAACTACAGATATTGTAGCCATAATTGTATAAACGGCAAAATCAAATTCTTCAGACTTATCTTCAGACTTATCTTCAGACTTATCCTTAGACTTATCTTCTTCTATTGGAATTCCAATACACACAGCCATAACAATCATAAAGCACATAAAAATTTCAGCACTCCACATCCATGTAAGAGCTGTAACTATTGTAAATGGTTTACATGATAAATACATAAATATTACTAACCATATAAATCGTACAGCAAACCGTATTACATGTCTTGTTACCCATGAAGCCTTTACTTTAAAGTCCTTTAAAAACACAATGTCTAATATAGCAGCAATTGCAGTATAAAGCAACGCTGACACAGCACTAATTAAAATAGCCCTTAACATATTATTTTTCTCCTTTCAATAAAAAAAATAAATTCTTTTTTAATAATTAAAGTTCTAAGTATTATTCATTCACTTCTCCTCCTAAAAAATTATTTTTTATATAACAAACTACATCATTAACATTATAACATCTTTTTTTATTATGTCAAGCTTTTCACTTCTTATTAATTCTATCATCTAATCTTCTTTTAATCTGATTAATGCATTATTTTAATTTACATAGTAAGTGTACCACCTGGAGTTTCTAAAATTATTAAAACCTTCTCTTCTTCTAACGTATCTGTGTTTATATAAACCAAAAATTCTCTTTCTTCAACTATTCCTTTAAATTCATAAGTTAAAACTTCATCTTTAGAATCTGTTGGTATTATTGCAAGACCCATTGAAATAATACGTATATCGTTATTTAACTTAAGTTTTGCATCGTCAATTGATGTAGTTAATACTGCTTTTTCTCTTTTTTTATGATTAAATACATATCCTTGAGCTTCCACAGAACAAATTTCTCCATTATCTAATGCAATTTTTACTTTAATTAAATCTGGATATAATACAGTTTCATCCTGCAAAGGAGCAAAATTTATAGTTAGCATATTTTCTGATTTTAAATAGTAAGTTTCTTTTAAATTTTCTATGCCTATACTTTTCAAAAATTCTTTTGCCACGCTTATTGCTTGTGAAGTTACAATATTTTCTTTTTCTACTTTTCTATCACTTATCATTAAGTATAATTTACATCCTTTTTTAGTTATATATATATTTCTTATCATATCACTATCTTTTAATTTCAAATCAAATACATATAGATCTATTTTTCCACCTTGTTCACCTCTGTAATTTATATAATCAATACCATCTTTACTAAATATCGCTTCTATAAATTTTGTAGCCTCGTCACTACTACATTCCTTTTCATTTTCTATAAATTTAGCACTTAAACTTAAAATATGATCAGAAAACGCACCATCGTATATAAGTCCTTGATAATCTTGTGAATTTTTTTCTATTCCTTCGATATTTGCTGAAAAATTAGACAGTTCAACATTACTTAATTTTGCATTTCCTACTTTTTTTAATTCATCCCACTTAATTTTTCCTTCATTTAAGTTTAAATATATTTCAGACATTATATTTGATAATTTACTTATACTACTATATAACTCGTTTAAATTTTTATAGTCACTATCGTTTAATGTAGTATTATTTACACAATTTCTCATAAGAACATATGAATAATCACTAAGTTGTGTTAAAAACTTGGATGTAGAAGACATGGCGTTTTGTTTTATTGGAAGTGATGATATACTTTCTTTTGTTAAATTAGCCTTACTCCAAATACTAGCAAATGTGGTGACTGTTAGATTTCTTGTATTTATTATTCTAATTTTTTCTAGTTCTGCCTTTATATTTTTTATGTACCCTATGGCCTCATACATAGATTTATTGTATTCATTCTCTCTTTCTTGTTTTTGCCTTTTAAAATTATTTGTCATCTCCATTGCAAATAAAAATACAAATCCAAATATAACAAAAATAGCTACATATAGCACTTTTTTATTAATTTTCTCTTTTATATCATCTATTTTTTTCTCAAATTTTTCAATCATATCTATTCTCCTAAAGCAAAGTTATGTTTTCCTATAGTTGTAGTTGTCTCTAGTGAAAATAACCATTTACTTTTAGTTTTTGATGGATTATAAAAATAAAGAGCTCCACCTGTAGGGTCAGACCCATTCATTGCTTCTTGTGCTGCCTTGTAAACGGTTGAACCTTCTTCTATTGCTACATCAAATTGACCATCTTTTACACTTGAAAATTGATTATTTTGATATATTACCCCTGCTATTGTATTAGGAAATTTGGGACTTTTTACCCTATTTAGAATTACTGCTCCAACAGCCACTTGACCAATATATGGTTCACCTCTTGCCTCACCATTTATTAATCTTGCAAGTAATTCAACCATATCATCTCCTGTTACTGGTTTTGCAGTAGATATTGAACTTGCATCTGCTTCTTTTGCATATAAATTAAAATTTTTTGAAAAACTTAAATTATCATAATTAGTTGAAATATATAATGACAATACTAAAGCAAATAAAATTACTGCAAGTTTTATCTTTTTTTTAAAATTATTTAGATTAAAACTTTTTCTGTATTCAAGGTCTTTAACTATAATTTTATCTTTCATCACAATACTCCTTTTTATATAAATTGCCTATACATATATTTTTATCAAAAAAAAATAATATATACAGTAAAATACTTGCATATATTATTCGTATTATGAAATATAAATTAAATTTTAATTAAAAGTACAAAATAAAAAAATATTTTTTAAAAGATATAGTTAAGTACGCTAAGACCAATAACTCCCGGAACACCAAGAATACCTGAGACAAATGCTGTTACCACATTAAAAGGTATATGTAAACCAATTTTAATTCCAACATTATTTACAATAAGTATTAAAATTAACCCAAGTATAATATTTAATGCTAGTTTTAAAAGTTTTTTAAATGGCCATGAAAATATTTTTGCAATTACAATAACTGCAATTGCTGATACAGCAAAGATAAAATATTGCATTATACCACCTCTAATAAAATATATATTAACACACATTTTTTTAGAACAAAAAATCATACAATACATACATTGATATTTTCTAAATTTGTTAATTATAAATTATCATGCTAAATTATGCCAAAACTTTCACAATTGCTAGATTTACCACACCATGACCTTCGTAATTATACTTAATGTTATGCTGTATCTGTAATTCTTCGCCATACT
>HF991960.1:0-759 GCA_000433135.1 Clostridium sp. CAG:921 | reverse complement strand
AATTCTTCGCCATACTTCCCACAGCGAAGACAAAATATTTACAGTACATCCATACATGAATTTTTCACTCCATACACATCTGCAAAACGTGACCTAGATCCATACTACAAAAAAACAAAGAAATAGTATTAAAAGATAATTTATATTATGTTGTCAAAATTTATAACATTAGTATAATAACTAAAGAACTAACAAGATATATCTATAAATCAAATACTTTAATTTTAAGAGATTGTAATTCACATACTAAGGTATATAAGTAGAAATATACAATCATTTTAAATTAATAGATTATACGCTTAATTAGCCAGATAAAACTTTAATAAAATATATGATAAAATATTTTTACAAGATACTAAAGCGGTAGCAATTATGAAAGAAACCCTTAGTTAAATGTTATAGATTTAAAGATTTCATATATAAAGTTAGTACAAATTAAACATCTAATTAAAAGATGTAGCAAGGGTTTAAAAAAAAGAGTACAAATTAATGTACTCCTACTTAGCGTGGTTCTAAACTTAGCCTTTTATTACTTATCCATCTCCAAATCTAACAGTAACATTAGCACTTCCAACTCCAGATATAACCCTTGCACTACTGTAATAATATCTTTCTGCAAATTCTTCTGCTCTTACAATATCTTAAAAATTTAAACTTACAGCCATTCCAAAAGCAATCACAAAAGCAGCAAATCTCTTTAATCTTTTCATCTTTATCCTCCTGTATAATTTTAACCATGCTAATTATATTATAATATAT
>HF991959.1:155-2663 GCA_000433135.1 Clostridium sp. CAG:921 | reverse complement strand
AATGAGGTTTTAGAAATTGCTAAAAGAACATGGTTATTTTTTGATCAAATGATGACAGCAACAAATAATTATCTTCCAACAGATAATTATCAAGAAAATAGAAGATATAAAATTGCAAATAGAACTTCATCAACTAACATTGGTTTTGGAATTTTATCTATTATTGATGCTTATGATTTAGGTTTTATTTCAAAAGACGAAATGTTAGATAGGTTGCAAAACATATATTTAACAGTGGAAAAACTAGAAAAATGGAAAGGTCACTTATATAATTGGTATAATATAAAAACACTAGAACCTTTAAGACCAAGGTTTGTGTCTACGGTAGATAGTGGAAATTTTGTAGCATGTTTGTATGTTGCAAGAGAATTTTTTAAAGAACTAGTTGGAAAAAATTTAACTTTAAAAAAAGTCTCAAGTATAGATCAAAGAATTAAAAAGCTATATGAAATAAATCAAAAATTAATTGAAAATGTTGATTTTACAGAATTATATAATACCTCAAGGAATTTATTTTCTATTGGGTATAACCAAGAAGCAGGAACGCTTGCAGATAGCTATTATGACATGCTTATGTCAGAGAGTAGAACTACAAGTTTAATTGCTATAGCAACAAGGCAGGTTACCTCAAAACATTGGTTTGCACTTTCAAGAAATTTAGTAAAAGTAGATGGATATAAGGGACTAACTTCATGGACTGGTACTGCGTTTGAGTATTTTATGCCATACATTTTTAACAAATCATATGAGCATACACTAATAGATCAATCACTATTTTTTACTGAATATAGTCAGATAAAATATGCAAAGGCAAATAACGTGCCATGGGGAGTATCTGAATGTGCATATGCAATGAAAGATAATGATTTAAACTATCAATATAAAGCATTTGGAATACCTTGGCTTGGATTAAAACGTGGCCTTAATGATTATCTTATAATTTCACCTTATTCATCATTATTAATGATTGAATATGATCCTGAAAGGGTATATAAAAATATAAAGAAGCTAAAAGAATTAGGCTTATATTCATCATATGGTTTTTATGAATCAATAGACTATTCTAAACAACATTTAAGTCATAATGTTACTAGTGAAATTGCTAAAACTTATATGGCACATCATCAGGGTATGATATTAGCTTCAATAAATAACTATATAAATAAAGGTATAATAAAAAACAGATTTCATAGAAATCCTGAAATAAAAGCTTGCGAGATATTACTAAAAGAAAGAGAAAAAATGAAAGCTATTCTTAAGAAAAAAACAAATGATACGTATAATAGATTTACGCCTAAGGGGAATGATAGCTATACAACGTTTGTAAGTTGTGCGTACTTTGACAGAGAACATTTAGATGCACTTAAACCTGATGGCTATGATATGAAAATTGCATTTATAAAGGGAGCTAATATGTCTGCTCTTATTGCAAATAATGGTGCTGAGTATATAAGGTATAAAGATAAAATAATGAATAGACAAAGATACACAGAACCTGAGACAACAGGAAATTATATATACATAACAGATAAAGCAACAGGTAAGATATATTCTCTTACTAATTGTGATATTAATAGCAAATTTAATAAAGATGTAAAAAAATGCAACTGGATTAGTACTTTAAATTCTATAGAAAACTATATTGAAGGTAGTAATATAGAAGCTAGCACGACCACATTTTTCTCACCAGAGTATAATGCTCAAATAAAGAAAGTAAGCTTATATAACAATAGTAATATTAGGCGTGAAATTTTAATTAATACTATGCTTGAACCTGCGATGACTGATTATATGACTAATATAGTTCATCCTTCGTTTAGTAATTTACAAATAGAAACTTATTATGATAATAATTTAGATGCACTTATTGCAAGTAAAAGGAAAAAGAGTAGTGAAGACTCAGATTTGTTCATATTTTCTAAAATGCTTCTTATAGATCTTGAAAAAGATGTTGAAACTGAGAAAATGAAGCTTATAAAAAACGATAGTTCTGCATATGATGGTAATGTTTCAAGGTATCCACTTTGGGCTGTACTTTCATATAGAGCTACAATAATACTTGATCCTTACGAAAGACAAGAATTTTATTATATTGTTGGAATGGGTAATAATAAATATAAAATTTCAAATGCAATAGTAAGTCTTGATAGTAAAGAGATTGAAAATCAATACAAATTAAGCTGTGAAATGAGTGACGTAGTAACTAAATATTTAAAATTAGAGCCAACGCGTGCTGAGGTATATAACAATATAATTAAAGATGCATTGTTTAAAAGAAATGGGCAAGCTCAAGAAAAATATTGGGATGAAACATTAAGTCAATCATTACTTTGGAAATATTCTATTTCAGGAGATTTACCAATAATTCTTGTATATGTTGATAAGATTGAAGATGCAGGAATAGTTAATGAAGTAATAAACTTTATGGATTATGTAAAAAATAGAAAAGTTGATCTTGACATAGTAATACTAATAAATGAAAATGAAGAGATAAATGGACCAGTTTAT
>HF991959.1:0-116 GCA_000433135.1 Clostridium sp. CAG:921 | reverse complement strand
ACTAGATTAGATAGAGCTGTATATATGGACTATAGTAATGGTGGAATATATTTATTAAACATAAAAACCCTTACAAAGCAAGAAATAACTTTATTATCATTTTTATCAAAAAGATA
>HF991958.1:19241-20683 GCA_000433135.1 Clostridium sp. CAG:921 | reverse complement strand
GAAGAAAAGGGATTAGTAGAGATACTAAGTGAAGAAAATGACACATTTGAAAATAGTGACATTGAAATGAAAAATGTGGTAGTAAAACAAAATGTAGAAAAGTTAAAAGAAGAATTAAAAAAAGTAGAAAAGATGTTAAAAGTGCTACAGGAAAGAGGATATCAGAAGGCAAGAATAGATTTTGATGATGATAAAATACAAGTTATTGATTAAAATGTTAATATACAAAATAAAAATATAGTGGATTAGGTGATTATTTATCTATTTATTTAAAAATTGGAAAATGATATAAAAAATGATATAATCTAATGTAAGGAGGGAGTAGTATTATGTATAAAAATATTAACAAAAAGGAAATACTAAATCTAAAAGATTTAGTAGAATATCAAGATGGACAAGTTATTAGTAAGACTTTAGTTCAAAATGAACTTGTAAGTGTGACAATATTTTCATTTGATAAAGGAGAAGAAATATCTTCACATTATTCAAGTGGAGATGCTATGGTTACAGTAATAGATGGAAAGGGAAAGTTTGTAATCTCAGGTAAGGAGTATTATTTATAAACTGGAGAAACTATAGTAATGCCAAAAGGTGAACCACATAGTGTATTTGGTGAAGAAAAATTTAAGATGATACTTGTTGTTTCTTTTTAATAAATAATCTTTTCTGTAATTTTGAAAAAAGATAATACAAATGATATAAATAGTATAAAACAACATAATAGAATTTTGTTCCTCTAAGAGTAAATGGGTATTTACTTTTAGAGGGCATTTTTTGTTTAATTTATTAGACAATTTTTAGATTCTGTAAAAAAGCTGTAATAATTGAATTGACAAAATAATTATAATCGAGTACACTAAATAACCGAAATGGTATACTTGGTATACTTAATTGTTGAAAGGTTTGAGTAAAGTTGAAAAAAGAAAAAATTATTGAAGCATCAAGAAATTTATTTCATCAATTTGGATTTAAAAAAGTTTCAATGGATGAAATTGCAAAGGAAGCAGGAGTAACTAAAAAGACAATTTATATGTATTTTAATAGTAAAGAGGAACTACTTAAGTATTTCATAAATGAAGAAATAAAAAATATGGAAAAGATAGTAGAAAATGTGGAAAGTAAAAACTTAGATATATTTGAAAGTGTAAATCAGGCAGTATATGAATTATTAGAGTATAAAAAAGAACAAGACTTTCTTACAATAATAGCTAAAGAGGCAGAATTACTAAAAAATTCTGTGATTGTTGAAAATTTGAATTTAATTGATAATAATATCCAAAATTACATAAAAAATAAGTTAAAAAGTGCAAAAGAAAAAGGATATATAGTTTATAGTGATTTAGATGTTACTGCTTTTTTGATATATAAAATGTATATAGCTTTAATAATTGAATGGAATGGAAAAAATTCTAATTTAGATGAACAAGTACTTGCTAAAACTA
>HF991958.1:12320-19220 GCA_000433135.1 Clostridium sp. CAG:921 | reverse complement strand
AACTATTTCAGAAATATTAAAGAAAGGGTTAAAAAGGGGATGTTAAAAAAATGAAGGATAAGAAGATATTTAATGTTATAGTGTTTTTAATAGTATTGTTAATTCCTTTAATTTATAGCTTTTTTTATTTAAAGTCATATTGGAATCCATATGGTGACTTAAGTAGTATGAAAATAGCAGTAGTAAATTTAGATACTGGTGCTGATGGAAAAAATCAAGGGGATGAATTTGTTAAAAGCTTAAAAGAAAGTGGAACTTTTAATATTTGTCAAGTAATAGAAACAAAAGCAGAAGAAGGTATGAAAAAGGGAGAGTATTATGCAACAATACAAATACCTGAGGATTTTACAAAAAGCATCAATAGTGCTTCTGAAGTAGAGAAAAAAACAGCAAAGATTATATATAGGCCAAATCAAGCCACAAATTACTTAGCTACTCAGATAATAAATAGTGCTGTAAAAACAATTGAACTTAATTTACAATCTAAAATAGATAAGGAAATAATTGCAAGTTTGAGCGAAAATTTAAATGAAGTGCCAGAAAGCTTAGAAAATATAAGTGATGGCGCAAATACAATTTTAGAAGGTACGGAGAGCTTAAACGATGGAATATCACAAATAGATAATGGAGTTTCAAAGTTAAAAAATAGTTACACAGAATTTGACAATGGAATAAATACTGCATATACAGGAAGTGTTAATTTAAATGATGGAATAAATCAAGTATTAAATGGAACTAATATACTTACAACAGGAAGCAAAAATTTAGATAATGCTATATCAAAAATAAATTCTGGAGTAGAGGGGCTATCATTAAAAGGCACAGAAGGTATAATTAATCTTTACGATGGAATACTAAAATTAAATTTTGGAGCAAAAAATTTAAATGAAAAGATGCAAACTTATGTTGGAGCTACTACTAGCTTTTCAAGTAGTGTAGATGGATATGTTAAAAATGTTGCTATGTTATCTAATAGTATTAATGAGTGTACATCATTAGTGGTTGAAAATAACAATGCTACTAATGATATTTTAAAAAATATAATAAGTAGTGCTAATAAAGCTGATGAAACTAATTCAAAAGAAATTTTAGATAATATAGTAAGTGACGCACAAAAATTATTGGATGCTGGAAATAGTGAAAAAGTAAATACATATATAAAAGCAATAAATGAAAATTCCAAAAAGATAGTTTCAAATAATGAAAAAATTACTGCAACAGCAAGTACTTTAATAGCAAGTGATAGCGCTATTAAACAAGGAACTGAAGAACTATATACTGGAACAGAAGAGTTAAAGACAAAATCAGCAGATATGTCTAAAATAATAGATGGAATAGATACAATTAAAATATCTCTTAGATCTGTAAAAGACGGAACTAGTACGTTAAATGCTGGTATTACTTCTTTAAAAAATGGTGTAGATACACTTAGTGTTGGAAGCAATACACTTACAAATGGACTTAAAACTTTAAGTGCTAGTTCTAGCAGTATAACAGAGGCACTTGATACTTTAAATTCAGGAACTAAAACTGCATATGATGGTAGTAATAAATTAGTTAGTGGAGTACTAACATTTAAAGAGGCTATAGAAACTGGGTTAAATGAAACAAAAGAACAATTAAAAAGCTTAGACGGTATTGAAGAATTTGGTGAAAAACCTGTTGAATTTATAACAGAAGAATATGGAAAAGTAGATTCATATGGTGTTGCATTTACTCCATTATTCTTATGTATTGGCTTATGGGTTGGATCACTTATGTGTTATGTTGTGTTATATTATGACCATGATAATAGATTTGGAATGCTTGGAATAAATAGTAAAAACAAAATATTACAAAATTTTGTTTATTTACTAATTGGAGCAATCGAGGGAATTATTACAGCATTACTTTTAAAAGCAAGTCTAGGATTTGAAATAGATAATATGTTTGTTTATTTAATTTCTAGTATGTTAATTGGAATTACATTTATGAGTATAATTCAATTTTTAATAAGAAATTTTGGTGATATTGGTAAATTTTTAGCACTTATAATTTTGGTATTACAGCTTGCAGCAGCTGGTGGAACATTTCCAATAGAAACAATTGATAAAGGTTTTCAAGTAATAACACCATATTTACCTATGACTTATTCAATAAAATTATTAAGAGAAATACTTGTGCCTACTGCCTCAAATTTTAAAGGAAATTATATGCTTATTCTTACATTAATATCTATTTTTGCTATAGTCGTAACGTTTATAGTAGATAAGATAAAATTAAATAATAAAAATTTAGAAAAGTAATTAAAAAAATAAGTAAAAAATGAAAACAAAACTAAGTGTAAAAATAAAAAATATACTTAGTTTTGTTTTTTGAAGTTAAGTAACGTTACTTAGCAACTACACTTTCTTTTTAACTTCTTGAATTCTTTTTTTCCCATTCTTATAGCATCAATTATTTCATCACTATTCATTACACCAACTACTGCACCGGCAAACATGCCAATAATAGCACCTTTTACAAAATTCATAAAATTCACCTCCTAACTGGTATAAGAAAAATATAACTAGATTTAGTAATAAATTTTTTTAGTAGAATTTAAGTTATATTTTCATTTTTATTTTATACTTAATTATTAGTTTTCTCTTTAATCATATTTTTTATACTTACTACTATTTCATATAGTGAAGTAGCTATCATAAATGCATAAAATATGTATCTTAATATATTTTCATTTAATAGTTTGGCAATAGTTGCACCAAAGATACAACCAATTATTATTAATAAAAAAAGCTTTTTAAATAATTCTTTATCAAAATTTTTAGTTTTTATATTAAAAATAGTAGCAAATAGTCCAACTACAACAAACATTATTAGGTTATATCCTTGAGCAGCTTTATGCTCAAAAATTTTAAATGTAGTTGCAAGCAAAATATATATTCCACCACCGCCTATGCCCATTCCTGAGATAATGGAACTAATTATTGTAATTAATATAAGTTTTATCCACATTTTACACCTCTAATTATATTTTTATATTTATAAAACTCAAAATAATTATTTACAAAATATTTTGTATAGGGTAAGGACCATTATAAAAAGTCCTGATATTAAATTTAGTAAATTAGCATTTAATTTTTTCATTATTTTTGATCCGATAATTCCACCAATAGAAGAGATTGATGCAATTATTATACACTTTGTTATTTCTAATTTTGCAAATTTAAAATAAAAGCAAAAAGAAATAATACTTGCAAGTGAAAGAAGTGCAATACTTACAGCTCTTGTTTTATATGTATCCATTTTTTTTATAAACACTAAATAAAATACTAAAATTTGACCTGCACCACTTGCAAATAAACCATTTATAAATCCACTTATTAAACCTATAAAATATATCATAATAATATTATTTGCATTAATAGAAAAAATAAACAAAGTAAAAATTTAAAAATAAATAAAATTTATTGAAAAAAGTATAAAATATGTGATATTATTAAGTATATAAGATAATATGTATCTAATTTTTATGGAGGGATTTATGACTGAAAATAAGGAGCTTAGAGGGTTTCAAGGAATTTTTTTTGATGATGAAGTGCAAAAAAATTTAATAAATATGCAATCAAATGGGCTTGAGAAGAACGTTAATGACATGCATATTACATTTAAATTTGGAAAAATTGAAAAATATCCACAAGAATTTATTGGAAAGAATTTTAAAGTAAAACTTGTAGGATATGCTTCCGATGGAAAAAATAGTGGATTTAGTGTTGAACTTCCAGATGAGTTAAGTAAATTTTATAAAGGTAGTAGCAATCCACATATTACAGTGTCAATAGGAAAAGTAAATGGAGAATTTGGAAAGCCAGTAAATACAGGCAAATTAGATTTTAAACCACTCGATATTCCTGTTCAAATTTCAGGAAAACTTGGATATTTTATTTATGATAAGGGAAAATGTTTAAATAATGATGTAATTGATGAATATGAAAAAAAAATAATTCCAAATGATATAAAGATTATGCTTTTATCAGATAGTACTTGCTTAAAAGATATAGAAGATGAAAGTTTTGATGCGGTGGTTGGAATACCAAAAGCAAGTAGAGTATTAGCAAAAGGTGGAATAAATTTGTTATGTACAGAAAAAGGAGAAAATGGATGTTTGTCAATCCATGACTTTAAAGCTGTACCTATACTCCAAAACGGAAGTAAAATTTTGATTGATCACTTAGATGAAGATGTTTTATATGGGATTGCATTGTTAACAGGAAGAAAAAAATCAAATGAGGAATTATGGAATTTAACTAACTTTGTAGGAAGAGATTGGATGAAGAATTTTAGAAATTTAAGTGAAGAAAAAAAAAGACATGTTGGCTGCATATAAGTGCTATGAAGCCTCACATAGATTTCAAAAATTTGATGAAATAACAGATGTTACAGGTATGGTATTTGATTATCTTGCTGCAACTAGTGATATAGCAAATGGTGATAAGGAAAAAATTGAAGATGGCAGAAAATGGTATAGTGACTTAGAGAGGAAAATTGAAAGTTATCTAGTTTATGAAAATGAAAATGTTAGAGTATTTAAAAGCGTAGATGGTACATTTTGCTCTTCATCTTACTATTCTAATTCTCAAGAAAAAGAGGTCAAAAGTACTATTACCAAAAATGAAAAAACAAAGTCAATAACTCTTGCTATTGCAGATGGTGGAAAAGAAGTTTTAGCAAGAGATGTGGTAAAGGAATTGTGGGGAGAAGATGCTGGTGGATATAGTGCAATAGCTAGCAGTCCTGTTGGTAAGCAGATGGAAGATTTTGATCTTCAGCAACTTGTAAATTTAGTTAATGAAAAATATGAAAAGATAAAGCAAGAAAATGAAGTGGCGTACTTTGAACCTGATGAAGTGTAGAAATTTTGTTTAAAAAGGGGTTAGTATATATATGAGAACTTTAAAGCCAAGTGATATACAAAAAAAGTTGTATTTAGTTAAAGATGGCAAAGTAATAAGATCTGAGATTGGAGATTATTATAGTAATCAAATAGCAAAACATATTGCAGAAAATAAATTAGACGAAACTGAAATTATAAAAATGAAAGAAATAGATGAAAATCAATTAAAATTGGATGTCATAAAGTATTTAAAAAAAGAGTATAGCACAATGCTTAAGACAGAAAGTGGAGATGTTAATTTATTATATGAACCATTAAAAAAATTCGAATTATTTATGTTAGACACATCAGAAAAAACAGTGTTTTTGTCTAGAACAAGTCTTTTACCAGACGGAAATGACAAGGAATTATATTATAATTTTGACATTGCAAATGATGTATACTTAAAAATGATAGACTTAAATAGTAGTGCTTTTAATGATTATGAAGAAGTAAGATTCATATATGAAAATGAAGCTATAGAAAAGAAAAAGGAAATTTCAAAATTAAAAATTAAAGATCAAGAACTTTTTGAAAATGATGTTAAGTCATATGAAATTTTGAGTAATACAACAATATATGAAAATTATAGGCTGTTACGTAGTGAAAGAGAAAAATTACTAAAAGAAAATGGAGATCTAAATTCTTTAATAAAAAAATATAATGAAAAAATTTACAGCCTTACTAAAAAGTTAGAATTGTCATTAAATAAAATAGAGGAGTTGCAAAGACCAAAAAGCTTTAAGGAAAAGTTTAAAGAACTGTTTAAAAATAATAAACAAATAAAGCTATTATCAAACGAGGAGGGAAAATAACTTGAAAATTAGTGTAAAAAAAAGATTAGAAAAAGAATTATTAGGAGAAAGATTACTAAATGAATACTCATATTTAGAAGATACTGGTGAAAGCGATGATGGTATGAGAAGAGGATTTAGCTATAAGGTTTACGTTAAAGAGTATGGTAATATAAAAGATGAAGTTAAAAATGCAGATGGAAGTTATACTTATGAATACTTAGCTAAAAAAAGCTATGATGGAGAGGATAGAACATTAGAGCCAGGAAAACGTGAATATGATTTAGAAGAAGTAGTACGTCAGCTTATGTTTAAATACGGTATTAATGAATTTTTTACTGAGTTTCAAAATGAAGTAAATAGTATAAAAGATTATTATGCTTTAATTGAAGCAAAATCGCAATACCAAAAAGATAGTGAAGCTAATCTTTCATATTCATGGAGTGTTAAGAAAAAAGATAAATATTATGATGATCCTAATAGAGGCATTATTTGGTCATCGCGAAAAAAGTTTAAGGCAGAATCAATACGTGAGGCAAATGATGATCTTGATTCACTTTTTTTAACAGATGACTATATTGAGTATTTAATTGGAAAAGACGTTGAAAAAAAATGTGAAATATGTTTAGGACTTGATGATATTGGTGATGATCAAAGTGTAAGAGACTTCTTAGGTGAGATGTCATTAACTAACCCAAAATATAAAACTTTTGAAGATGCAATAAAAAATGGTGAAATTACTATTGATAATATAAAAGAATATGCAAAGTCAAGTAAAAAAAAGGTAGATGGCTCAAATATTCCACATGATATTTTAGAAAAATTGTTTAAAGAAAATGAAAATATTAGTGAACTTTTTGTAGCAGACTCACTTCCTATGGATTTACTAAGAAAATATAACCAAAATTTTAATATAATGTCAATTGACGTATCAAAGCTAAAACCAGAAGATTTAGATTCAGTTTTAGATGGATTTAGACGTTATGATTTTGTATATAGCGATAAAAAAAAGGAATATATTGATTATTTAAAGCAATTTTGCAATGATCCAGAAAAATTAAAAAAGATTTTTGCTGCAATGAATTCTTCAAGAGAAGATCAGAATAAAATACATGAGCCATTTTTTTATACTTATATAGTTAAAGATTTTATCGATGAAATTCCTGAAGGCGTAATTTCAGAAGGTGAACTAAG
>HF991958.1:4547-12242 GCA_000433135.1 Clostridium sp. CAG:921 | reverse complement strand
GAATACGATGATGAAAATGCTACAAAGTTACTAGAGCACTTGAAAAATTCACCTGTAGCATTAAGTGTATCGGATATTTGTTCTGCTGTAAAAATAGGAAGAGAACATGGAATAAGCGATGAAGAAATAGCAGATTCTTTAGCACATATGGGATTTAATATGAAACGAATAGATTCAAGCGATTTGGAAGAATTAAAAGGGCTAAAAATAAAGGGAATAACACTAGATCAAGTAAAGGAAAAAGCTATAGAAGATGAAAAACTAGGGTTACTCGCACTTGTTGTAAAACCAGATGAAGCAGAAATGACTAGTATGTATAAAGACTTGTTAGATAGTATTGCTAAAAAACATGTTTATAGGAAGCAAACACAAGAAGAAAAAGACAAAGATATATATGAATTAATACTTGACTATTCTAATTCATCAGCTTTGCTTTCTGAAATATCACCAGAAGAAAAGGAAATTGCAAAAAGAAAAATTATAGATAATTTAGACACAACTGAAGAATTTCGTTACGGATATTTAAGTGAAAATGATAAATTTTCAAAAGTTATGGAAACTATGGTAAAATCTTTTAATATTACTGAAAATGACTTTGTAAGATTGTATACAAAATGTTTGAATAATGGCTATTCAAAAGATACAATAATGGATGTCTTAAATAGATATATTCCTGAAGAAAAAAGAGAGGAATTTATTCAAAAGATTGAAAGATCAAATATATATCCAAATCCTAAATATTTTTGGTTAACATCAAATTCAATAGAAAGAATCCAGATAGATAGAGGTATGGATAGGACAAATATAAAAAGTAAAATACAAGCTGATGGTAGATGTTTTTCTACAAAAATTACAACAGACATGGTAGGTGAAGGAAAAGATGGTAAAAAAATACCAGTAAACAATTTGTCAAAGTGGCTTTTTGGTGTTCCTGGAGCTAGAGGAAACTTGACTATTACTAGGTCTGGAGATTATATTCAACTTCCTGGAAATACACCAAAAGAAGCTGTAAGAATTATTGAAGAGTCAATAAAAGAAAAAAGTAAAGATGTTCATTCAAAATAATATTAGCATATGATTTCTTAAAATAACTCTTGTATTGTTGCAAGAGTTATTTTTATACGATACTAATTAAAAACAAAAATAACTTTTAAATGCATAAATAATAAATCTAAATTTGTGAAAAAATTAAAAATGTACAAAAATGTATTGAAAAAAGCTTAATAAATGTGGTATCATCTTTATTGATTTTATAGTAGGTGTATATGATTTACTATTATCAAACTATTAATTATATTTATATGGAGGAGAGTATGAGAAAAATTAAACTATATAATCAAAATTTTAAAAATTTAACTAAGGTGTTTATATTTTGTACAGTGATGCTGTTAATTAATGTTAGACCAATTTTTGCACTTGCAGATATGACTATTGATAATTTAGAAAACCAAGTAATGAATGAAGTAAATGATGAAGTATCTAACAAGATGATGAGCATATGGGGCTGGGTATTTGGAATATTTATAATAGTTGCTATTGCTGTTGGTGGATTTAAGTATTATTTTTCGCATAAGAATTTATTATATGTAAGGAAAAATAAAAAAAATGATGATAAAAAAGAAGATAGTGATTTGAGTTAGTTTTATAAAAAAATAAGAAAATGTAGAAAAAACAAAAAATATAAATAAATATGTGATGAATATAGAATAATATAAAGTAATATAAAAAATAATATAAAAGAGGCTTTTTTATGATTAGAATATTTGATATAAAAAGGAAAAATAAAGAATTAAAAAATGATGATTCTGAAATTCTAAAAAGATATTTGAAAATTTCAAATGAATCTAGTAAAAATGTTTTAGATGATACATGTAGCAAAGAAAGCGGACTTACCTTAAGTCAAGTTAAAGAAAGACTAAAAAAAGATGGTAAAAACATAGTAGTAAAAAAAGATAATCGAGGAATATTATATTTCCTATTTGAGTCATTTAAGGATGAGTTTATAATAATTTTATTTTTTCTAGCTGTAATAAATTGGTTCTTAGGTGATAAACTTGGATCTTGTATAATAGTAGGGATAGCAACAATTAGTGCACTTATTAGATTCTTTCAAGATTATTTTGCATATAAGTTTAACCAAAGCTTAAAGGAAAAAATATATACCTCAGCAATAGTACTAAGAAATAACAAGGAAATTGAAGTAAAAGTAGAAGATATTGTTGTAGGAGATATTGTAAAACTTAGTGCTGGCACTATAATTCCAGCAGATGTAAGGATAATTGATTGTAGAGATTTATTTTTAAATCAGGCTGTATTTACTGGAGAAAGTGTATTAGTTGAAAAATTTGAAAATAATGCTAAAGTTTCAAATGAAATTTTTAACATTGACAATATATGTTTAATGGGAACGTCTGTTATAAGTGGAAAAGGAACAGGAGTTGTAATATCTACTGGATTTGATACATATCTTGGTAAAATTGGCGACCAAACAGATGTGTCTAGTAAATCAACTAACTTTGAAAAAGGAATAAAGAGTATATCAAATTTACTTATAAAATACATGATTGCTGTTTGCTTTACGGTTGTGATTGTTGACGGAATTATAAAGAAAAATATAAATGAAGCCTTACTTTTTGCACTTTCAGTTGCTGTTGGTATAACTCCTAGTATGTTACCAATGATACTAAATGTAAATTTAACAAAAGGTGCTAGATCACTTGCCAAAAAAAAGACATTAGTAAAAAAAATGGAAGCAATTCAAAATCTTGGAGCAATTGATATATTATGTACAGATAAAACTGGAACTTTAACAGAAAATAAAATTACATTGCAAAAGTATATAGATCCATTTGGAAAAGAGAGCGAAAATGTATTAAAATATTCATTTTTAAATAGTTTTTATAGTACTGGTATAAAAAATTTAATTGATAAAGCTATTCTTGATTATGGTAAAAAAAATGATATAAAGTCTAAAGTAATAGAGTATGAAAAAGTTGACGAAATACCATTTGATTATACAAGAAAACTTCAAAGTGTTGTTGTTAAAAGTAAAAATAGTTATAAAATGATTACTAAAGGTGCATTAGAAGAAATATTGAAAAAATGTATAAATATAAATGTAGATGGTGAAATTATTGAAGCAGACGAAAACATTATTCAAAAGGTAGAACAAATGGCAATTGAACTTGCAAGCAGTGGTATGCAAGTGATTGCACTAGCACAAAAAGATAATGATTATCCAGGAAAAGATAAGTTTAGTGTAGATTGTGAGAGCAATATGAGCTTTGTTGGATTTGTTGGATTTTTAGATCCAGCGAAAAAAGATGTAAAATCTACACTTGTTAAATTAGCAAAGGTAGGGGTAAAAACAAAAATACTTACGGGTGATAATCCATATGCAACTAAAAATATATGTAATATGGTTGGATTAAATGGTGATGACATTTTACTTGGAAGTGATATTGACAAAATGTCAGATGAAGAATTAAGTAAGAAAATAGAAAAAATTGATGTTTTTGCAAGAATGAACCCATTACAAAAAGAAAGGGTAGTTAATTTATATAAAAATAACTCTCATGTAGTTGGCTATATGGGAGATGGCGTAAATGATGCTCCATCTCTTAATAATGCCGATGTTGGAATTTCTGTTGATAGTGCAATGTCTATTGCTAAAGAGGCTAGTGATATTATAATTTTAAAACAGAGTTTGAATGTAGTATATGATGGTGTAATTGAAGGTAGAACTGTTTATGCTAATATTATAAAATACATGAAAATGGCACTAAGTGGTGATTTTGGAGATGTTTTTAGCATAATGGTAGCTAGTGTATTCCTACCATTTTTGCCTTTACTTCCAATTCAAATGTTACTTCAAGATTTTATATATGATTTTTCACAAATTGGAATTCCTTATGATAATGTTGATAAAGAGTTATTAGAAAAGCCAAGAAAGTGGGATACTAAAGGAATATCAAGATTTATGAAGGTAATGGGAATAACAAGTTCAATTATAGATGTAATTGCATTTTTTATGTTTTGGTTTGTATTAAAGTACAATAGTGTGCAAAACCAAGCATATTTTCAAACAGCTTGGTTTGTTACATGTCTTGCAACAGAACTCATGATAATATTTAATGTTAGGACTGCTAAGAAGCCATTTATTGAGTCAAATGCTAGCAAAAAACTTAATATATTAACTGTTTTTTCTTTAATTTTAACAGTAGTAATACCGATAGTACTTAGTAAAGTAAGCTCATTTAATTTTGTTATATTACCACCTATATTTTATTTGATTTTGTTTATGTTAATATGTATTTATTTTTTTATAGTTTCAAAAGTGAAAAAAATGTATATAAAAAAATATGGTGAGTGGCTATAATAAAAAAAGCTGTAAGTCAATAATATGGCTTACGGCTTTTTAAAGCAATTAAAAAGCTTTTATATTAAAATTTTAATGTCTATTAGTTAGTTAAATTTTTATCGATAAAATCTATTAACTTTAAAATGAATTCTTCAATTAAAATAGTGTTTTTTTGTACAGTCAAAATTAAACTATATGATTTAGGATAATTATCAGTTATTGTTGCTTCTATTAAAGTATTACTTTCAGTTTGCTCTTTTAAAGTGGTTAGCAAAGATATATTTTGATTGTACACAGATAGAATTTTTTTAAATTCTACTAGAATTTCTAAAACTTCTTTGGTGCTATTTGAATTTAATTTTTTTGAAATTAATACCAATTTTTCAAGGTATTTTTTTAATATTTTTTCAAAATTTTTTTGTGATAGAAAAATTGAATTTATATACTCTTTTTTGTTGTTTATATATTGTTTTTTTTCGTATTCTATGTCATTTTTTGCTACATTTTCATTAATACACATCTTTGATATCACCTCTTTTAGTATTATACATTAATATACAGTAATTTACAAGGGGTTGATTTAGTGTAACTTTTGTTTATTTACTTATGTAGCATATAAATATACAAAGTAAGATTAAATAACAGATTAAGTGTAAGTGAAAAATAATTTTATAAAATGTTTGTGTCAATAATTTCACAAAATGTTTGTTGATTTTTTTATAGTTATAGTATATACTATTGCTAGTACAATGGTACTTGATATGGAGGTAGATTTATGTTAGAAAAAGAAAATCAAGCAGCTTGGAAAGACTTTAATAAAGGAACGTGGTGTAGTAAAATTGATGTTAGAGACTTTATTTTAAAAAATTATACAAAATATGAAGGTGACGATTCTTTTTTAGTAGGACCTACTGAAAAAACTAATAATTTATGGAAAAAAGTAGCTTTACTTATGCAAGATGAAATGAAAAAAGATGGTGTTCTTGATGCTGATACAAAGATTATATCAACAATAACTTCACATGAAGCAGGATATGTTGATAAAGACTTGGAAATTATTGTAGGGTTACAAACAGATAAACCTTTAAAAAGAGCAATGATGCCAAATGGTGGAATAAGAACTGCAGCTAAAGCATTAGAACAATATGGATACAAGATTGATGATGAGGTAGAAGAAATATTTACAAAGTACAGAAAAACTCATAATCAAGGTGTATTTGACGCTTATACGACTCAAATGAGAAAATGCAGAAAATCAGGGATAATAACTGGTCTTCCTGATGCTTATGGTAGAGGAAGAATAATTGGAGATTATAGAAGAGTAGCACTTTATGGTGTGGACATGTTAATCGAGGATAAAAATAATCAAAAATTGGAGCTTGAAGTTTCTTCTATGAATGAAGAAACAATAAGAAGAAGAGAAGAAATATCAGAACAAATCAATGCTTTAAATGAATTAAAGCAAATGGCACTTGAGTATGGATATGATATTTCAAATCCTGCTACAAATGCTAAAGAGGCTATACAGTGGACTTATTTTGGATATCTTGGTGCTATAAAAGAACAAAATGGTGCTGCAATGAGTATAGGTAGAATTTCAACATTTTTAGATATATATATTGAACATGATATGAAAGCAGGAATTTTAACTGAACAAGAAGCACAAGAATTAATGGATCAGTTAATCATAAAATTAAGAATGGTTAGATTTATGAGAACAAAAGAGTATAGTGCACTTTTTGCAGGTGATCCAAATTGGGTTACAGAATGTATTGGTGGAATGAGTGCATCTGGTGATACACTTGTTACTAAAAATTCATTTAGAATATTACAAACTCAATTTAATTTAGGACCTGCTCCAGAACCTAACATGACTGTTTTATGGTCTGAAAAATTACCTGAAGGCTTTAAGAAATTTGCATCTAAAGTTTCAATAAAAACAAGTGCAATTCAATATGAAAATGATGATTTAATGAAAGAATATTATGGTGATGATTATTCCATCGCTTGTTGCGTTTCTCCAATGAGAACTGGTAAACAAATGCAGTTTTTTGGCGCTAGATGTAATTTAGCTAAATCTTTGCTTTACGCTATAAATGGTGGAAGGGATGAAATCTCTGGTGATCAAATAGGTCCAGTACTTGGAGATCTTGTAAATAGTGAAGTATTGGATTATAATGAAATTTTAGAAAGACTTGATAAAATATTTGATTGGGTTGCAGGTGTATATGTAAATTCTTTAAATATAATACATTATATGCATGATAAATACTGCTATGAAAGACTAGAAATGGCATTGCATGATAAGGATATTCATAGAACAATGGCATGTGGAATTGCTGGACTTTCTGTTGTTGCAGACTCACTTAGTGCTATAAAATACGCTAAAGTAAAACCTATAAAAGATGAAAGAGGCATTATTGTAGATTTTGAAACTGAAGGTGAATTTCCTTGCTTTGGAAATGATGATGAAAAAGTAGACAATATTGCAATTATGATACAAAAAATGTTTATGGAAAAAATAAAGAAATATCCAACATACAGAAACGCTGAGCATACAATGTCAATTCTTACAATTACTTCAAATGTTGTATATGGTGAAAAAACAGGTACTACGCCTGATGGAAGGAAAAAAGGTGAACCTTTTGCACCAGGAGCTAATCCAATGTATCATAGAGAAAAAAATGGAATTATTTGTGCCTTAAATTCAGTTGCAAAACTTGATTTTGAAGAAAGCATGGATGGAATTTCATATACATTTACTATGGTGCCATCAGTACTTGGTAAAGCAGATGATGAGAGAATAGATACTTTAAGAGTATTACTTGATTCTTACTTTGAACAAACAGGACATCATATAAATATAAATGTTCTTGATAGAGAGGTATTACTTGATGCAATGGATCATCCAGAAAAATATCCTCAACTTACAATAAGGGTGTCTGGATATGCGGTTAATTTTGTAAAACTTTCAAGAAAACATCAACTAGATATAATATCTAGAACATTTCACGATAGAAAGTAGAAAAATACTAATAAAGAAGAACACATAAACTAAAAATATTTTAAAATAAAATGACAAAAAAGAAAGCTTGGAATTGTAACCTTGCTTTCTTTTTAACAATTTAATTATTTTTAGCAAAATAATAATAGCTAAATTATACGATATATTCTTGACGCTATTTTTGACAAATGGTATAATTTTTATATTAATAAGTAATATTAAAAATAATTAATATTAAAAAAATACAAAAATTAATAAAAAGGAGGAAGTACATGCTTGGAAAAATACATTCAATTGAAAGTTTTAGTACAGTAGATGGACCGGGTGTAAG
>HF991958.1:2332-4530 GCA_000433135.1 Clostridium sp. CAG:921 | reverse complement strand
TGTAAGGTTTGTAGTGTTTATGCAAGGATGCAAATTAAGGTGTAAATTTTGCCATAATCCAGATACTTGGAAGCAAGATAGTGGTACTATTATTAGTGATGAAGAGCTTGTTCAAAAAATATTAAAAGCAAAAAAATATTTAACAAATGGAAAAGGCGGAGTAACTTTTTCAGGTGGCGAACCATTACTTCAAACGCAATTTTTAATTAGTGTATGTAAAAGATTAAAAAAAGAAAATATACATATAGCAATCGATACTGCTGGAAACTTTGACTTTACAGATGAAAAAATAAATGAACTTATAAATTATGTAGATTTATTTTTGTATGATATAAAACATATAAATTCTAAAAGGCATGAATGGTTAACTGGAGTTAGAAATGAGAAAATATTAAAAATGGCAGAGTATTTATCAAATGAAAAAGAGAAAAAAATGTGGATAAGAATTGTATACATACCAGGAATAACTGATGAAGCAGATTCACTGGAAAAATATAAAAAATTTATATGTACTTTAAAAAGTGTTGAAAAAATAGAAATATTACCATATCATGAAATGGGAAAATACAAATGGAAAGAACTTGGAATGAAATATTTATTGGATGCTAAGGTACCAAGTAATGAGCAAACAGAATATGTTAGAAATTATTTTAAAGATACAGGAAAAATATGTTAACTTGAAATACCTATTATCTTTGATAAATTTTATATTATAGTTTATTAAAAGTTTAGTACAAAACTAAAATTTATTTACTTTTACTTGATATTTTTAGTAATTTATAGTAAAATTATATTAGGTCGATTTATAAGTAAAAGAAATTGTGAGGGAATAATATGGTTTATAAAAAAATAACTTTAATAACTATAGTAATAGCAGTGGTTGCAGCGTTTACTTGTAACTTTGTGTTTGCTTCTGGGTTGTCTTTGACAACTGATAAGGTTTATGATACAACTTTAAAAGTGCTAGTTGCAATTCAAAAATATTCTTGGCCAGTTGTTACACTTGTATTTGTGTATGCATTGTACCAATTTTATGTTATAGGTTCTGAAATGATAGAACACAAAATATTAGGGCAAAGATTGATTGTTGGGATATCTGTGTTTATGGTAATAGTTCAGTGTTTACCGTTATTTTACGCTTTTATTATAGTAAATTAATTTGTAATTAAGATTAATGTTTGTTAATTAAATTTAAGGGGATAGGAAATATGAGAGTATTATTTGGAATAAATAATGATGATACAGTTAAAGGCATAGTTAGTTCTTATGAGAAAAAGTTTGGCGTTAAATTAGAATATAAGAATGTTTATTATTTTAAACAATTTGTACAAGAACTTTCAACTGGAAGATATGATAGAGCAGTTATGCTAGAGGATTTAGAAAAGTTTCCAACTAATAATTATGCTCAAATTGATGATTATTTGTTTAAAACGATAGATTCTATAACGGATGTATTTGATGCAAAAAATATAATATATATATCATCAGATAGGAGAAAACTTGGAGATGAATTTTTATCAAAACTCTTTAATTTGGGAATATACACTACGTTAACCGAACAAAATAGGACAAAAAATAGAGTTTGTGAAGCAATCAATAAACCTTTTATAAAAAAGGACGTAAAAAAATATTATGATAATGTTTCTGATGATAATGTGTACAAATCAGCTGAAGTGTCTGAAATTGAGATTCAAAGAATAATTTCATACTATCAAAATCAAAACGGTGTTACTGATAAATATAATGAAATTTTTGATAGAATAGCTTCACAATACACCGATGAACAACTTAAAGTAATAATTAACTTTTTACCAGTTGATGTAAAACAGCATCTTTCTTTTAATAATCAAAAGTATAAAGATTTAGTTGGTACTGCTCAAGTACCACAGTATGCAGAAAATACTACTGTTACTACAAATGTAGAAAAGCAAAAACCAAAAGAGATTATTAATACGCAAACTGATGCAAATGCTGTAAAAATTCAAAAAGAGCCACAGGTAATTGAAAAGATTGTTGTAAAGCAAGTTCCAAGTGAGCCAAAGGTAATAACTAAAGAAGTTGAAAAGCAGGTTATTGTCGATAGATTTAGTATTCCAAAAGACTATAAAAAGACAGTGGCATTTGTTGGTGCACCTAAGGTAGGTACGACTTTTTGTATAAATGCAATTGCAACATTTTTTACTAAAAATAAAGTGAAA
>HF991958.1:0-2244 GCA_000433135.1 Clostridium sp. CAG:921 | reverse complement strand
AAAGAAATATTGCTGCTGAGAGTATGCGTTATGCTTCAAATGGAATAAATGAGCCACTTCTTTATGAAAGATTAAGTATTTATACGGCTATGCCTGGTGAAGATAGAAAAACATATAATGCTGGAGTACTTATTGATACAATAATGCAAAATAATAATGTTATATTAATGGATGCTGATTTTACAACACCAGTTGATTATTTTAGATTGTGTCAAGAAATATACGTAGTACAAGATATGGATATAATTAATATAAATCAACTTACTATATTTTTAAGACAATTAAAAGCACGTGGAATACCAATGAACAAGATAAAAGTCATAATTAATAAACATGTAAATTGTGCACTTACTGCAAAAGACATATTAGATGGTATTGCAACTTATACAAGTTATGATTTGAAGATGTATGATGAACTTTTTAATTCAAATGCTATGACTTACTTTATACTACCTTTTGATGAAGAAAATTATAAAAAATATGTTGAAATGGTGTATAAGTATTCAAACAAGTTCTCGTCATTTACTGATGATTTTAAAGAAAGTTTAAATAAGATAATTAATTCAATATATCCTGTTGGAAATATTGTGCAAAATGCTACTACTAAAGGAAGGTCTAGGAGGTAGTTTGACTTTATGTATATGTTAAATTTTTGTATTTTTGTTTTGCCTGCTCTTATATTATCAGCAGTTATAGTATATTTGCTTTTTGAAAATACTAAACTTAGAAAAGACGAAGAAAATTGTGAAGGTAATAATTTAATATTTAATGCTAATAAAAAATTGTATTCACTTACTCTTGATGATATAACTGTAAAGGAGAAGTTCGAAAAATTAAATGAAGTATTACTAGAGACTTTTAAATCTAAGTTTTCATCTGTAGTGTTGTATGATGGAAATTCTTATGAATTAAAAGCTACAAATATTGAAGAAAGTCTAGCAAATGCTATTTGTGATATTGCAAGTGAGTCTTCGTTTTCACAAAATGTTTTGAGCAATACATCTAAGTATATAATTGCAGAGCAAAGTAAAGACTTATCATATAAAACTGCAATTGAAAGAAAGATTAAGTCAGCTATATTTTCTCCTATTTATTATAATAATGTATATTTAGGATTTTGGATAGTTGAAGATACTAAGGAACACGCATTTGACTTAATTGAAGAGAGTGATTTAAAATTTATTAAAAATAGTATAAATATTTTTATTGAAAATACTAAAGCTCAAATTACACTTGAAACAGCTCAAAACACAGATAAACAAACAGGCTTTTATAACAATATGTATTTGTATACTAATTCAAGAAATCTTTTAAATGGTTTTGATGAGAGTTCTGCTTGTGTGATTTGTCTTAAAAATATACCTGAAATTAATGAAAAATATGGTAGAAATATGGGAAATACAATGATATTAAGAGCAGCAAATGCAATTAGGGAAATTGTTTCAAAAACTTCAATAATTATACGTTATACGGGGATTAGACTTGTTATAATTACGCCTGGATCTAATGCACAAGTTACACATGAAATTATGGAAAGAGTTCTGTATAAAATAAAAAATGAAATTGAGTATATAGAAAACGACAAAGTAAGTGTTGATACACAAATATTAATTCGTACACTAAAAAGACAAAATAATATAGAAAAAGAACTTCAAAGTATGATGTCTTACCTTGATTATATGAATGCTGTAAATACTATAAAGATAATATAGTAATTGTTATAGAAAAGTATAATAATCACATGTTATTTGGATAGAATATATTGTGTAAAATGAAAATATATATTAATAGAAGGAGTGTTGTTTATGGATCAAAATACAACTTTATTTGAACCTCAAAAAGATGAATCAAAAAGGGTAAAAGAAATAATGGAGCAGGTTGTAGCTGCTTTAAAGGATAAAGGATATGAACCAGTAAGTCAAATTATTGGATATATATTATCTGGAGATCCTACGTATATAACTTCACATCAAAATGCAAGAGCTTTAATCTGTAAAATTGAAAGAGATGATTTATTACAAGAAATGATTAAAAAGTACTTGGATTTGTAGGAGTGAAAATGAATAGAATACTAGGTATAGATTATGGTGATGTTAGAGTTGGAGTTGCGATTTCTGATTTACTTGGAATAACAGCTCAAGGACTTGATACACTAGTTATAAACGGTGATGATAGTAAACTTATTTTAGAGCTTTCTAATCTTATAAAAGAATATAATGTAAAAGATGTTGTTATAGGATATCC
>HF991957.1:5645-20145 GCA_000433135.1 Clostridium sp. CAG:921 | reverse complement strand
CTATTTACGATTTTTTTTTATATTTATTTTGTATTAATTCTAGAAAATTTTTTAGAAATTTTCTAATGTTCTATTATGCTGTCATTGATTTAGTGGTTCAAGTATATTTTTTAATAATATTTTAGATAATTGTGTTATACCTAGTAAAAGTCTAACTATTGGTGCTACAAAAATAAATATTATCATGGCTATTAGCAGTTTTAATATAATGCCAAATAATATACCTTTGTTTGTGCCATCTACACTTTTTCTAATAAAAAAGCCAATTGAAGATGATATAGTCCACATAATAGTAATATAGAGTACATTTTTACTATTTAAAAGTAATTTGGATAGAATAAAAAATACAAGAAAATAATAAATTGCAAATATTAAGTTCTTGGAAATCTGCTTAACTATAGAATTTTTGATAATAATAAATCCTTCTTTTATTTTTGTTTTCTTGTAAACTAAAAAGTAAGAAATATATCCCTTACTAATTATTAAATATAAGGACAAAAGAATCTACTACGTGTGATTATATATTATTTTTTTTAGTAACTTAGTGTTATAAATGTAAGGCTTTTTTAGGACAATTATTGATACAATTAAGGCATAAAATACATTCTGTTCCATTTTTCCTTTTTCTCGAATTATTAGTCATATCAACATTCATAGGACAAGATTTTATACATTTATTACATTTAATACACTTGTCACTTTCACATTTTATTCTGAGTCTTGAAAAATAACTGGCTGGTTTTAAAAATACAGTTATCGGACAAAAATATTTGCAAAAGGCTCTATTATCTTTAAACAAAAATGCAAATATAATTCCTATTATATAGTATATAATGTTACCAATGATGAAGCTATAAAACATTACTGTGTCTAGATTACTTAAGTTAAGTGAAAATAGTAATATTACATAAAGTAGTGAAATGAAGAACATTATATATCGTATAAATCCAATATTTTTTCTCTTACTTTGTGGAATTTTATATGGTAGTAAATCAAGTATCATGCCAGTCCAGCAAGCGTATCCGCACCAGCCTCTTCCAAAAAATAGTGGCCCACAAATTTTTGCAACAAGATAGTGTATCACTGCAGCCTCAAATAGTCCTAAAAATAAATAATACCAAAAGCCTTCTAGTTGCATGTTTTCTTTGGAAATAATACCTAAATATAGTAGCATATACGTTCCAACTAAAAATTGAACAACATTTCTGGCATAATGAACTTTATGTGAATATAAACAGATTCCTATAAATAGACAAATTCCAATATATGAAAAATTGAAAAGGTAAAAAATCTTTTTAGTAAAGTATGTAAGTAGTATAGCAATAGTCTCAAACATTATTAAAATAATAATTGGAACAAAATTGTTCTTTATCCATTTTAACATTGATTATACCTCCTTAATATATACATATTATACTATAACTTTAAATTAAAATCACTTAATATTTAGTAAAAAATGTATAATCAAGCAAAAATATAAAATAAAAAATTATACATTAGTTACATAATGTTAATAATTTTATTATTTGCCTGTATAGATGGATATATATTTTTTTGTTATCTAATATTTATCTTACATCTTGAGATATTAGGAAATTTTTGTTATACTATATAAGAATTTATTATAAAAAAACTTCTAATATTAAGGAGGAAAAAAACATGAAAACTATTGATTTACATGTACATAGTCTTTTTTCAGATGGTAAAAAATCAATTGAAGAGATAATTGGCATTGCACTAAAAAATAATGTCGGTTATCTGGCATTTGCAGAGCATTATAATTTGGCTTCATATAATGTTGCAAGAAGACTTGCAGGTGATAAAATAGAAATTATTCCAGCAATAGAAATAGGCACTGACATTTCAGGATATGGATTAAACAAAAATCATAGCTGTCATATGATTGTTTATTATCCAAGTCAAAAAATTTGTATAATGCTTGATGAATATGAAGAAAACCGTGAAAAATCCATAAAAAAAATACTGGAATTATTAAATCGGGGTCAAAAAATAAGCATTACATATTCACAAGTTAAAGATTTAGCAAGAAATAAAGAACACGTAACTAGATTTGATGTTGCAATAGCACTCTATAAGCTTGGTTTTTCATCTGATCCTATAACGGCATATGGTGAATATCTTGATTTTAATTCAAAGTGTTATGTTTCAAGGCATAAAAAAACACCTATCGAATTAGTAAAGTATGTAAAATCTGTTGGCGGATCTATAGTAGTTGCACATCCTAAAAGTTTAAGAATTGCAAAGAGTAGTGAAGAAGGGTTCTTTGGAAGTTTAGCAGAAGCAGGTCTTGATGGAATAGAGGTATATACTCCGTATAATGATGAGGAAAGAAGGGAAGAATATCTAAAAATTTGTGATAAATTTGATTTGATACCTACTGTTGGAACAGATTATCATGGAATTTTAACAAGAGAACCAAAAGGACTTGAAATAGGAAAGGGGATAGGTAATAATTTAAATATAACCGATACTAATATAATAGAAAACTTAAAAAATCGTGCTAAAAAAAATTAAATGAAAGCATAGGGAGAAAATAAGTACCCCTATGCTTTTTTATATAAGAATACACTATTTTTATTATTTAGTATTATAGTAATAAATAATACAATAACTTGTATTAAGACAATGAAATTAATTTAATTTTTTATTAAATATTTATAGTTTTTTATATTTTTAATTTTATTGCAAAAATAATATATTAATAGTATAATTAGTATGTGATTTTGAGTTTTAATTACTATTAGATTTTTTAAATTATGAGGTGTTATAAATGAAATTTTTTAAATTAAAAGAATATATAGATTTGTTAAAAGGACAAAATCTTATAAAATTTATTGATAATAATATAGAAGAAATTTTAAATGAAAATGTAGAGTATATATCATATAATTCAAAAGATATAAAAAAAAGTACAATGTTTATATGTAAGGGAGCTACATTTAAGATTGAATATTTACTAGATGCCATTGATTCTGGGAGTTTTATATACATATCAGATAAAAAATATGATACTTGTATTCCTGGAATAATTGTTACTGATATAAGGTTAGCCTTATCAGTGCTTAGTGCAAAATTTTTTGATAATCCTGCTACTAAATTAAATGTTATTGGAATAAATTAAATGTTATTGGAATAACTGGGACAAAAGGAAAATCAACTACATCATACTTTGTAAAATATATTTTAGATGAATATTCATTATCAAATAATAAAAAAGAAAATGCTATAATTTCATCTATTTATACATACGATGGTAAAAATTATTATAAGTCAAAACTTACAACACCAGAATCACTTGATCTTCAAAGAAATTTATATAATATAAATGACACTGGAATAGAAAATGTTGTAATGGAAGTATCATCTCAAGCATTAAAATATGCTAGAGTAAATGATGTTAATTTTGAAATTTCAGCGTTTTTGAACATTTCAGAGGATCATATAAGCCCAGTAGAGCATCCTGATTTTGAAGATTATTTTACTTCAAAACTTGAAATATTCAAAAAGTCAATAAAAACTTGTATCAATTTAGATATGGACTTTGCACCTAGAGCTTTAAATGTTGCAAATAAAAATAAATGTGAAATTCACACTTTTTCAACTAAGGATAATACTGCTAATGTTTACGCAACAAATATTCATAAAAATGGACTCTTTACTGAATTTGATGTAGTATATAGTGATAATGAATACAGTGAAAAAGAAAAATTTAGTGTAATGCTTACAATACCGGGATTATTTAATGTTGAAAATGCCTTGGCAGCAATTGCAATAGCTAAATTCTTAAAAATTCCAACAAATTATATAATTTCAGGACTGAAGAAGGCAAAATCAGAAGGAAGAATGGAAATATATAGCTCATCAGATAAAAAAATTTTAGCAATTGTTGATTATGCACATAATAAATTAAGTTTTGAAAAAATATTTGAAACTACAAAAAAGGAATATCCAGATAGAAAAATAATATCAATTTTTGGTTGCCCTGGAAATAAAGCTCAAATAAGAAGAAAAGACTTAGGAGAGGTAGCATCAATTAATTCAGACTATATATTTTTAACAGAAGATGATCCGGCGTATGAATCAGTGCTAGGAATATGTAGTGAAATTGAAAAGTATGTTTCAAAGAATACTAAAAATTATGAAATAGTTGAAGATAGAGATTTAGCTATAAAAAAGGCTGTGCATAAAGCTATTTTAAAAGATGAAAAATATATAATTTTGATTCTTGGAAAGGGTAATGAGCATACTCAAAAAGTTGGAAGTGGATACAAAAAATATACAGGTGATAGTGAGAATATAATTAATTGTATAAAAAATTATGAAAATAATAATTAACTTTTACTATTTATATAAAATATGCTTACGACATATGTTTAAAGTTACAGTTAAAGTAACAATCTTTATTGTCGTAAGCATTTTATAATAATTTAATAATTTAATTAAAGTTTTTACTTTTTATTGCATAATCATTTAATTTTTTAGAAACTAGATAATTTATACTACCTCTTTCATATGTACCATCTTCTGTTAAATTACCTGCATATACGCCAGTTAATATTTCTATTCCTTCGTCTATTGTAGATACAGGGTATATGTGAAAATCACCATTTCTAACTGATTCTATAATTTCGTCAGAAAGTGTTAAATTTTTAACATTTTGTACAGGAATAAGTACACCATTTTCTTTATTTAATCCTCTATTTTTACACACTTTATAAAATCCTTCTATTTTATCGGTTACCCCACCAATAGGCTGTATTTCACCTTTTTGATTAACAGAGCCAGTAACAGCTAGGCTTTGATTAATAGGTATACCAGCAAGAGAAGATAATATTGCGTATAATTCAGTAGAAGAAGCACTATCACCATCAATACCATTATATATTTGTTCGAAGCAAATACTAGCTGTAAGTGAAAGAGGAGCTTCTTGTGCATACTTTTCACCAATATATGCAGATAGTATGTACACACCCTTAGAATGAGATGTTCCACTTAGTGAAACTTGACTTTCAATATTTACAACTCCACTTTTTCCTATGAAAGTATTAGCTGTAATCCTAACTGGTTGACCAAATGAGTAATCACCTGTAATAGCTACTGTAAGTCCATTTATTTGACCTACTTTTTTTCCAGAGGTAGAAATCATAATATCTCCACTTGAAATCATTTCATTTAAATTATCTCTATATTTTGAAAATCTATCTTTTTTACTTTCTAAAGCTTTTTTTACCTCAGTTATAGTAATTAATTTCTTTTTAGTAGTTTTTGCAACAAAATTTGATTCAATACACAAGTCTACAATGTCTTGTTTTATAGCCGTAAGTCTTTTTTGATTGCCAGCGCATCTTGAACTAAATTCAATTATTTCTTTTACTGCTGATTTGTCAAAATCAAGCAATTCATGTTTTTTTGCTATAAAAGCAATATATTGAGCAAGTTTTGTTGTATTATCTTTATTTCTTGGATAATAATCATCAAAATCAGCTTTTACCTTAAATAATTTTTTAAAGTCTACGTCCATTTGACAAAGTTGTTGGTAATGCAATTCAGAACCTATTAATATTACTTGAAAATTCATAGGAATTGGTTCAGGCTTTAATGATACAACAGTAACAGGTTGTGCTATATCACGTGAGCTGTCAATAGATAACTCTTGATTTCTTAATACTCTTTTGAAAGCTTCCCAAGTTGGCATGCTACTTAGTAAATCACGTATATTTACTATTAGATAACCTCCATTTGCTTTATGAACAAGACCTGGTTTTAACATCATATAGCTTGTTTTAGCACCAGATGGACCAGTTTCAAATTCAAGCTTTCCAAATAAGTCAAAATAATTAGGATTTTTACACAATATAACTGGAGCATGAAATAGCTTATCATTGTCCACTAATAAATTTACTTTGTAATTGTCCCAAGGTTTTTGTTGCCTTTGAAGTAGCTGTGGCATCATCATCATTTGTTGCATAGAAGATGGTGATTTTTGTGACTTTATGCTATCTTCATAACTTTTGAAATAATCAATATTTTTAACAACATCACTTTGAATAGAATATAAAAAGTTTTGAATTTTTAAATTCTTTTTATACTTTATTTTTAAATCACTCATACATTGAGTCACAGCAAATGTAGTTAAATTTGACTGCCACTCTTGGATAACTTGTTCAGCTTTTTTATCAAGTGCATCAAGCTCTTTTAACACCTCTAAAGTTTGTTCTTGAATCTTAGGACTTTTTTCTTCAAAATATTTCTTTGTTTTTTCATCTAATATGTTAAAGTCTTTCTCATTTAAAATAACACCATTGTGAACTGGTGAAAAATAGATTCCGTCCTCTGTATTTCTAACTTTAAATCCTTGTTCATAAGTGGATTTATCGAATTCTTTCATTATATTTTCTTTTGCGCGAGAATATCTGTCTAAGATATTTTTTTTCTCTTTTTCATACATATCACCACTCAAGTCTTTTTGTAATCTGTCAAGTAAGTTTTTTATAAATCTATTCATATCTCTTTTAAATTCAGATCCCATACCAGGTTCTAAAGATACTGCAATAGGCTCATTTGGGTTTTCAAAATTGTATATATAACAATAATCATTAGGAATTTTTTGCTTTTGACTTAAGTTATTAACAATAGATAGTGCATATGCTGTTTTCCCTATACCAATGCTACCAGATACATATAAATTAAATCCTTTTTGAGGAATTTGCATAGCAGATTTTATAGCACTTAAAGCTCTTTCTTGACCAATTATTCCGTTAAAAGGTTCTAAATCTTTCGTAGTTTCAAAATCCAAATAGTCTTGATTTTGATTGTTTTTTAAATCAGTAGGTTTTAGTTCTTTAATTTTCATATATATTTCCTCCAATATCTTTTGTTTACCTCTATTATAACAGTTATATTGTATTATATAATTAAAAAATATTCAACCCTTTTTTAGTATTTTAAGTTATTTTTTAACTAGCATTTTTATATAAAAATATACTAAATGAGGGGGATATATATAATTACTAAAAACTATGTGTAAAGAGGTAGAATAAATGAGGTGTATTAAATATTTTTCCTAAAAGTATTAATTAAGACATTATTATAAAATTACAATAATTCTTGATGAATAGATTACATAATATTAACAAAGTTTTATTAGTGTGTTAAAATATAAGTGTTAGAAAAAATATACCGATAAAATTTAGGAGGTAAAAATTTATGAAGAAGAACTTTTTAGAGGTAGCTACTGTATTTCCGTTTGCGTATGGACCTGAGTATCAGGCTGCAAGGCAGGTTTTATCTAATGATGTAAATGAACTGGTAGTTAAATTTGATATGTCACGGCAGGTAAAACCAGAATGTGCAGCTGTTGCAATGATTTTTTCTGGTGAATCTCATCCGAAGGAGAATTATGCCATTGATCTAAGCTTTGAAGGAGATGAGCTTGAACTCTCAATTGAATTAAAGAGTGGAGCTAATAAGCTTAAGTACAGTGAAATGTTACTGGAACCCGGAAAAAATGTAATTTCTGGGGTACTTCCAGAAACAAGTGAAATAGTCATTTGTTGCTTTAGATCAGGAAATGAAGGAAAGAAAGCAACAGTGAAGCTTATTGTTGATTAATATTAAATGAGTAATAAAAAAATGAAAAGCTTACAATTGAAAAAATTGTAGGCTTTTTACTTTTTTCTAAAATTGAATAATAACATTTTAAATATAAGAGCTTTTTATAAATTATTACCAAATATTCTTATATTTATATAAAATAAATATTTAATATAAAAATATAGCTCAAAAATATAGTCCTTGAATTTTTTATAAAACTAACTCTAAAGTTTTTTCCATTATTATTGCATCTTCTGTAGGTGATTGATAATAGTTTTTTCTATGTGATATTTTTTTAAATCCGCATTTTTCATATAATGAGATTGCTTTTGTATTTGATATACGTACTTCTAGTAATATTTTATTTATATTTAAATTTTTAGCAAAGTCAAATATGTAGTATAAAAGCTTTGTTGCTATTCCTTTTTGTTGATGAGATTTTGAAACAACTATTGATAATATATCCATAGTATCAATAACATGTGAAGTAGCAACATATCCTATTATATCATCATTTAATTTAATTACAAAATATGAAAAATTTTGGTCATTTAAGTCACTTAACATAGAAGTTTTTGATAGTATGTCTATACATTGTTCATCTTCAAGTTTCTTTGCTTTATCAATATCTTCTACGCTCATATTATAAATTTTAATTATAGAATTATTGTTATTCACTTTTTTTTTGCCTTTCTGCTTGAGATTTCCTTGCATAAATAGCATCAAGTGTAAATGCGTCAAATATATACTTTTCTGGATTTTCAAATCTTTCAAAAGCATCTATAGTATCAGAAGGAGTAGGATAGCATGTTATAAGTTTTAAATCTTCAACTAAAAATATTGATTTTATATCATTTTCGTAGTCTGATAACGTATTTCCAGCAATAATAATATCATTACTATTTATATTGTTTTCATTTAGATATGATTTAACATCTTTTAGTAATTCATGGATGTCGTCATTTTTTATCTCAAAAAGTTCATCTATTAAAATTTTTCCATTTTCATTTTTCTCTATTTTATAGATATCATAGTACATTCTGCTGTTTTTTGCATCAATTAAAGAAATTACATATTTTTTGCTAAATTCATGATTTACACAAAATATTTCATATGCTTTATATGCAAGTAACATAGAAGAAGTAATTGAAAAAATTTTTTGTTTATTTACATAAGAAAATGCTTTAAGTGTAGAAAGTCCAATTCTAATTCCTGTAAATGATCCAGGTCCATTAATTACGCAAAAAATTGGTATATCTTTTAAGCTAGTCCTATGATTTTTTAAAGTATTATTTATAAGTGGTAGAAGCTTTTCTGAGTGTGTTATCTCATTTGAAACACTATTTTCATATATTTTATTATTAGTTTTAAGAGCAACTGCAGCTACTTTTGTAGTTGTATCAATAGAAAGTAAGTTCATTATACATTCCTCCATATATTAAAATGACGAGTATTGTCATCCATTTCATCTTTTTTTATGTCTATAAAAACTGTATTTTTGGGTAGTATATCTTTTATAATATTTCCCCATTCGATAATGCAAATTCCGTTTGAAAAATATTCAGTTCCTATGCTATCTTCAAAATCAACAGAATCTTCAATTCTGTAAACATCAAAGTGAAATATCTTATCATTATTTTTTAAATCATATTCATTTACTATTGTAAATGTTGGGCTAGATACTTGGTTATCAACATTAAAGTACTTTGCAATACTGTTTACAAATACAGTCTTTCCACTTCCAAGTTCACCATTTAGTACAATTATATCTTTTTTTCTTAAATATTTTGCAAATGTATATGCAAGTAAATTAGTATCGTCTACTGATTTTGAAGTGAAAACATAATTAAAAGAATAATCTTTATTTTCAAAAATTTTTTTTATATAGTCATTTAAATTAAATTTTCTTAAGTTAATTTTTTCCAAACAAATCACCAATACTATTATATCAAAATTTATAAAAAATATCAAATAGAAGATTGTTTAATATTTTTATTTAAAAAAAGCGCAAAAATAGAAATATGTCTTGAAAAAAATTATAAAAAAAGTTACAATTAAATGTATGAAAACGTTTTAAAAATTGTAAAATATTGAGGTGGAATATGAAAAAATATAACGGTGTTACTATGATAGTATTAGTACTTACAATACTTGTAATAATAATAATTTCAGGCGTCACAATAGCAACAGCTGGTAGCCTTTTAGAAAATTCAAAAGTTACAACTTTTGCAGAGGACTTAAAAAGTGTAGAAGATGCGACCAAGATGTACTATATAGAAAATGATGACTTGCCAGTTCTTGGAGAAAATATTGCGTTATCGTACGCACAGGTAAAATCGCTTGTTGAAAGTAAAAATTTATCGTTTTTTGAAAATGAAACGATTGAAAATGAAGATAAGCCAACGTCTGATTCTTTAGGTGCATTTTATAAGATTGACTTAGCAAAAATTGGAGCGACAAAGGTAAGTAGAGGAATAGAAGAAAATGGAGATACAAGTGATGTGTTTGTTGTATCGTATCCTTCAATGAATGTATATTATTTAAAAGGACTTTTGGCTAGATCTAAGGCATACTTTTCTCTTACAAAAGAAATATCTAACGTAACTAAGATAAACAAAGGAGATATTGCTAATATAAATACTAGTACTGTAACTGCTTCTGGGATTACTGTGAAAAAGGAAAAGAAGACTTGGACAAATAAACCTGCTTTCTTGATTGAAGCTAGTATTTCAAGTGGAGAAACATTATATATTAAATTTGGAGGCTCAGGAGCTGAAAAGCAGCTTACAACTGTTATTGGACAAAATTCAATTTACTTTAGTGATAACTTAAACTCATATACTTTAAATGGTACTAAGTATAATTTATCAATTACAGATACAGAGGTAAGTAATTTTGATAAGTTAGTACAAAGTAATAAATTTTTTGAAGTAATAAAGAAAAAAGGAAGTAGTGTCATAGGAAAATTAAAAGTAGATATGTCAAACTATGAAAAAGATTTACCAATAAAATCAGCTCAAACGACATTTACACCTGGTATGGAATATAATACATTAACGATAAATGTAAATGATAACACAAGTGGAATAAAGGATGTTAAGTATGAATACTTAACTAAATTTGATAAATCAGGTAATATAATAAAATATTATAAAGATAAAGAAGGAAAAGATATAACTTCATTTAATTCTGATTATATGATATGTAGAGGAAAAAGTGCAAAGTTTGTATCTGATGGAGTATATAAAATAGAAGTTCCAACAGATGTTGAGGGAATTGAAATTATGGTATATGATAAGGCTGGTAATAGTTTTCTTATGACTGAAAATACTAATTTGCAAAATACAAGCGCTGAGATATGGGCTGGTATTTATGAAAAATATGTTGCTAATACACAAATTTCTCTTGATTTAACGGCAAAAACAAAGCATCAAATAAACGTTGCAAAAGTTCAAATAAGTGATAATGGCAGTATTTATGGTGAAGAAAAGTTTGTAGACTTTGTTAATACATCATCAAATGTATGGACATCAAGTGTTAGCTTTGATAGTTTGAATTTATCTGATTATGTGTATGTAAAACTTGTAATAACATACAATAATAGATCAAAAACTACTACTGTTATAAAGAAAATAAAAGTAAAACAAGATGATGATTATGAGATGGCAATGCCTGGCGTTACAGTTTTAGGAGAAAATAAAAAATATGTAGATAGTCAAGGAAATTCTGCAATAATTCCTACTGGATTTAAGATATCTGTTAAAGAAAATGAACAAAATATAAGCAGTGGTCTTGTGGTTATTGCACCAGATGAAAGTGAATTTGTTTGGGTACCTGTTCCAGAAAATGAAATTAATTTATTTGCTAAAAATGACGGAACTGGAAATATGAATGGATTACTATATAACTATTCAAAATATGGTGATATAAATGGAACTTTAGTAACTAATAGAACTGAACCAATTGTCACAACAAATGATAATAAAAGTGATAACTTAAATATTATAAATAATATACTTGGAACTAAACTTACAACTTCAAAAGATTTAAAAGAATTAATGCAAGATGAATATAACGCAATATATGAAAGTGTGAACAAATATCATGGCTTTTATATTGGCAGATATGAAACAGCCAATATGATGAATTATAATAATACAATTATTCTTTCAGTAGTTTCAAAAGCTAATATGACTGATATTAATAATCAAAATTGGTACACATGGTATGCAAATGAGAAAAAGTATGCAAGTACACTTACAGGTGTAAATGTAAGGTCTAATATGATATATGGAAGTCAGTGGTATGCAGTAATGAGGTATTTTGCAAAAAATAGTGATGATTCTATAAGAGAATATCCAATAAATGCTGAAAAACAAGGAAACTTTTCAGAAAAATTAGAAGCAACTGGAAAAAGTGTTTCTGTAAATAACATTTACGATATGGCAGGTAATGTTGAGGAGTATACATGTGAAAAAATTAATGGAAATGTTGCTTTGATGGGAGGATATTATAAATATACTGATTATAACGAAAAGTACGCTGGTAGAATTGGCGATAACGAGTCAACTACCATAAAAGAAGAGTACGGCTCAAGGATGTGTTTATATTTATAGTTTAATATTACAAAAGTTGTAATTTAAATGTAATAAAATCGTAATAAAAATACTTAAAAAGCGGGAATTATCCCGCTTTTTTGCTACTTTGTAAAATTATTTAAAAATATATGAAATTTACTTGAAAAATGTTCTAAAAGACGGTAAAATATATGTGAATATTGGGCAAATTTAAGAAAAATTTGAGGTGTTATATATGAAAAATAAAAAGGGAATGTCAATGATATCACTTATAATTACAGTGATTGTAATATTAATTTTACTTGCAACATCTATAGGATTTATGGGCAATGCTGTAGATAATTCGAGAATATCTGCATTTGCTAATGATTTAGTAGAAATTGAAGATGCTGTTAGAACATATTATGTGGAAAAAGATGAGTTTCCAACTAGCGATTCTGATAAAAATGCTTTATCACAAAATGCACTTTTAGGTTTAATATCAGATGGAAAGTCATATTTAGAAGATGAATTAAGGCTTAATGGAGATTATATAGAAAATGGGAACTTAGGAGCTTTTTATAAAATAGATTTAAGTAAAATAGGTGTAGCTTCAACTAAAAGAGGTACAAAAGATAGTGGAGATACAAGTGATATATATGTAGTGTCCTATCCATCACTTAATGTATACTACGTAAAGGGAATTGAAGCTAAATCTAAATTTTATTTTTCGCTTTCTTCTAATTTAACTTCAATAGTAAAAATAAATAAGGGCACTGGTGCTAAAGTAAATGATTATACAACAATTACTTCAAGCCAAGGAATTACAGTAAGAAAAGAAGCAAAAGAATGGACAAATAAAGTTAATATGTACGTTGAATCTTTTGTTGAAAATGGAGAGACTTTATACATAAAAATAGGAGATGGAACTGAAAATCAACTAAATGTAGTCAGTGGTCAAAATAAAATTTATTTTGGGGATAGTTTTAAAAGTTATAATAGTTTGAATCAAAATAAAGAGTTTAATATTTCAAATTCAACAATAGATAATGATATAGAAAATTTCTCTAAAAAGATTCAAAAAGATAAGAAAATTACTATTATGAAGAAAAAGTCTGGAAGTGTAGTTGCAATACTAGTAGTTGATTTTTCAAATTTTGAATTAACGGTACCTGTAAAAACTCAGGCTGCACTTTTAACTTCAAAAGAAGAGTATAATTTACTTACTTTAAAAATGCAAGACTATGATAGTGGAATAAAAGAAGTAAGATATGAGTATTTAACAAAGTATGATAGTGATGGAAATATTGTAAGTTATTATGATAATATTTCAAGGTATGATGTAAATTATATGAGGGCACGTTCTAAAGTTGCTAAGCTTGCAAGTGACGGAGTAGTAGAACTCGAAGTACCAAAAAATGTAGCAAGTGTACAAATTGTAGCTATAGATAAGGCTGGAAATATAACTCAAAAAGACGGCGCTAGTTACATTATAGAAGAAACATCGCCGTATATATATGTAGGTATTGAAGAAGTCAGTGTTACAAGGAAAGAGGCAAATATAAACTTTGTTGTAAGATCTGATTCTGAAGTAAAGTCTGCAAAATGCTATACAAGTACAGATGGAGTTAATTTTAGTAATGAAAGAGTACTAAAATTAAAAAAAGAAACTTCTAGCGTATATAAAGATGCAGTAAATTATAATAATTTAAATGGTATAACAAATAAAATTTATATAAAAGTTGAAGTTATATATTTAGATACAAATGAAAAAGAAGTTAGAATAAAAGAAATTGAACTTACATCCAATCCACTATATTCTACAACAACATGTGAAATAGCACCATCTACTGGAAATACGTTAACTTTTGTAATACCAGCAGGATTTACCCCAGTCACTTTAAATACTGATGGAACAATAAAAGAATATGTAAAAATGTCTAATTGGAATAATACATATTTTAACGATAAAAAAATTAAGGAAGGAATTGTTATAGTAGATAGGGCAGGAAACGAATTTGTATGGATACCTATAGAAAGTAGTAACTATAAAAGTAGGTTCTCAGAATATCCAAAGTATACATCTATAACAAGTGTTAAAGATGAAAAAAGTTACGAGTTAAAGTATGGTGGATTTTATGTAAGTAGATATGAAGCAGCATTTTCATATAATAATGGAAATATAGCTGCAATGTCAAAAAAAAGTACTAATATAACACAAGATGATTGGTCTACAAAAAGAACGCCTGCATATGAGGGATACTTGTGGAACTATGTATCATATGAAGAAGCAAAAAATTATTCTAGAAAAATGGCCATAAGATATGGAT
>HF991957.1:0-5640 GCA_000433135.1 Clostridium sp. CAG:921 | reverse complement strand
ATGGCCATAAGATATGGATATACTGGAGTAAAAACAGATTTGATAAACGGTACACAATGGGACAGTTTAGTATACTTTTTATCACAAAATAGTTATAATGTTTCAAATAGTACTTCATTTGGAAATTATGGTAGTGGTACAATTTCATCGCCTAATGGTACGTTACTTTTAAATTCTGCTTCTAGTATAAAATATTCAACAAAAAACATATATGACTTAGCAGGAAATCTTTCTGAGTATACAAATGAACATCCAAATGGTACTTCTAACAAGGCAGTAATTAGAGGAGGAAGCTATATGTATAGTGGTAGTGCTTTTCCACTTTCTTATAGAAATCTTTTAAATACCAATGAAGCAAGGAAAGATGTTGGATTTAGAATAGTTATGTGTTTTGAGTAAAATGGAGGAGTATATGAAAGGAAAATCAAATAATGGAATATCACTAGTAGTCTTAATTGTGACAATTGTAATGATGATAATACTTGCTTCGACTGCGATTGTAAAAATTAATGTTTCTTCAAACAATTCAAGACTTAGTGTGTTTACGACAAATGTTTCATCTCTTGAGGAAAATGTTAAAGCAAAATATGTGTTAGAACAAGAAATTCCTCATGAGATATCAACATCAGCTCTTACAATGAATGATGTTAAAAATATGGTATCTGATAAAAATAAAGAGCTACTTGAATTAGAATTTGCACAAAATGGTGAATCAGATTCTTCAATTTTCTACATTTTAGATGTTGCTGATTTAGGTGCAGATAAGCTTGATACTGGAGTTAGAAAGCTTGGAACAGACGATATTTATGTAGTGTCTGCTAATACTTTAAAAGTTTATTATTTATATGGAATAAAGTATAAGAATACAAGGTATTTTTCAATTAATGGAAATGTTGAAAAGATTGTTACTGGCAATGATAATACAGTCGTTGAAAAGCCTGATGATACATCTGTATCTCAAATAACAACATATCAGGGAATAAAATTACATAAAAATAATGCAGTATATACAAATGAGTTGGCTGTTAAACTTGAAACTACAGTAAATAGTGGTGAAGAGTTAAAAATCGGATTTAATGGAATCACAAACAAGAAGTTAAAAGTTGGTACTGGAAATGTTACAGTTTCATTTAATAGTTTAAAAGATTTAAATAGCCAGAATATCTTAGATAGTAATTTTACATCAGAAGAAATTAGTAAATTTAATAAATTGCCAGATGATAATAAAAAAATATATGTATACAAATATAGTAACTCAAGTTTAATAGCAACTTATGACATTGATGTTTCAAATTTTGATGATGCAAAACCTACTATTTCAAATACATCTGTAGAAATAAAGGATACATTTTCTTTGATAAAAGGAAGTGCTGCTGATAGTTTAGAGAGCTTATGTGTAAGTGGCGTTTCACAAGTTAGATATGAATATTTATTAAAACTAGATGGAAGCAGTTATTATGGTATAGATGTAAATGATGACTATATGAAAAACAAAGCTAAAAAGATAGTTTTAGATAATGATGGAAACTTTGGAATAAAGATTCCTTTGGATGTTGCAAAATTAGAATTAGCAGTAATAGATAATGCAGGCAACTATGTAACGAAAACGATAGAGGTAACTAATACTATTGAAAATGTAGATATATTACCACCTGTTGTAGTAGCTACTGGTAGAAATGAAGTTGCTTGTAAAAACAAGGATATAAAGATAATGATAACTGATAAAGGTGGAAGTGGTCTTGCAAGTGATAATGTGTACGAATATCAGTTAACAAATTCTGATTCTGTAGCCCCAGATGCTAATTCTGGTTGGAAGAAATATACAAACAATGCCACATTTAATATCGGTAGTGGATTAACTGGAACATATTATTTATGGGTTAAAGAAATTAAAGATAATAAATCAGTAGTTTCTGTAAAAGAAGGTAAAAAAGTTGGGACTTATCATGTATTTGAAAAATACGACTTTGATAATTCTGGTCCTAAATTGCAAAATATCAATATTGTTTCACCAAATTCAGGATTTTACCCTGCTGGAACTAATATAAAAATAGATGTAACTTTTGATGAAGAAGTATATTCGAATGATAAGTTATCAAATGTAATTGCTTCAAATGCCCCAGATTTAAATATTAAATTTGGCGATGGTGAGAGTGCTACTTTTAAAAATGCTAAATATGTAAGTTGTGTAGGTAAAACTATAACGTATGAAGTAACTATAGAAAATGGAGATAACGATTTACTTAGCATAGTAAGCTATAATGGAATTTTATATGATAGACTTGGAAATAAATCTACTATAAATTATACAAAAGGTAGTAATGATAAAATTTCAATAGGAAATAAAATAAAAGCTGATACCATTTCTCCAAGTGTTATATCGACGCCAAATGGTGGAAATTACGTTCTTGCTACTGAAACAAAAAAGGCAAAATTAAAACCTGTTGTTAAAGTAAGTGATGCTGGTAGTGGGGTTAGAGATATATATTATATGTGGTCAAATAGCTCTAGTATTCCATCAGATAATGATCCAGCGTATAAGAAACTTACAAATAATTCGGAAGCTGTAAAAGATGATGCAATTGCTGGAACTTGGTATTTATATGTGAAAACTTACGATAAAGTTGGAAATAAAACAGTATTTATATCAGAGAAATTTGTTGTAGCAAATGAAACTGATGATAATGGTGATATTAAACTTACACCAAATATAGTTGTTTGGACAAATACTGATGTAATAGTTACAGCAACTTACGGTCAGAACCTTGTAAACGAGAAAACGCTTACATGTACTGGTACATTAAATACTGACTATACTATAAAAGGTGTAACTTCTGTTACTGTAAAGAGTAACAATCAAACTGTTATAGCAACAGCTAAAGACGGATTTGGTAATATGGTTACAAAATCACTTGAAATTGCTAATATTGATAAAGAACCACCAATAGTCACTGTATCTCCAAGTGATGACGATACAGAAACTAAAGAGAAAAATATCACTATTAGTGTAAGTGATACTGGCGGAAGTAAACTTTTAGCTAGCAATAAATATGAGTATCAGTGGAGTGAAAGTGATTCTAAAGCTCCAACTGGTGCTTGGCAATCATATACTAATGGAGCTACAAAAATGTTTGGTACAAACTATACTAATGTTATGTATTTATGGGTAAGAAGAGTAAAGGACGTTGCAGGCAGTACGTCATCAACTCATGGAGAATTAAATTCTAGTTATCATGTATTTGGACCATATCAATTTAGAAAAAAATATTATGTAACTTTTGATAAAAACGGACATGGAGAGTTAAAAAAGCCAGGAAAGGATGTAATAAAAGGAGAAAGTTATGGTGAACTTCCTGCACTTTCAGAGGCCGGGTATGACTTTTTAGGTTGGTTTACGGCACTAAGTGGTGGAACTCAAATAACAGAAAATACTACTGTAACTGCTGATGCTGCACATACATTGTATGCGCATTGGAAACCAAAAGAAATTACTATAAATTATGATAAGAATAACGGTGTAGGAAGCATTGCATCTCAAACAAAGATATATGATCAGACTATGTACTTGACAAAGAGTATTACTTCAAAAGAAGGCTATATGTTTAGTCACTGGAACACAGAAGCTAATGGAAATGGTACATCTTATAGATCTGGTCAAGAGTTTACAAATAGGGATTTACTTAAATATAGTGGAACAAGTGTAACGTTGTATGCAATATACAAAGATATAACAAATCCAGAATGTACAATAAAAGTAACTGGACAAGGTTGCCAGGCGATTTCTGTTGAAGCTACAGCTAAAGATAAGGGATCTGGAATTGCAAAGATAGAGTGGTTTTACAAGAAGTATGGTTCATCTACTTATATAAGTAGTGGAGTAGAAGGTGTAAAACCGTATTCAAGTTACGTTTACAAAACGCATGAGTTTACTGGTCTTAACGACAATACTTCGTATGAATTAAAGGTAAGGGCAACTGATAAAGATGGAAACTTTGCTGAAGCAACTATTACTGAACCTACACTTCTTGCTGTATGTCAGAACCAAAATGGAATTAAATATACTTTAATAGCTAATGGATTTGAAAAAAATAAAAGTGGAACGATTACGATGATAAGGAGCACAATTGAAACTGCAACTTTGTCTAGTGAACATGATATTACATTTAACTTAAATGGAAAAACAGTAACAGGTGCAGATAATTCTAGAAATCCATATACAATTCAAAATTCAGGAAAGATGATTATAACAGGAGACGGAAAAATTGTATCTAGTAGCAAAATAGAATATTATGATGCAGTAGTTAATAATAATGAACTTACTATTAAAGTAACTGGTACAATTAGATCTGAAAGTTATAAAGGAAATGCGGTATATAATACAGGTGGAAATACTACTATAGAATCTGGTACATTTGAGGCAACAAATGCTGGTAGAACAGACTCTGGTACTGCAATAGTAAAACAAAGTGGTACAGCTAGTACGTCTGTTGTAACTATAAATGGTGGAACATTTAAGCAAGAAGCACAAAATAGTATATGCATAGGTAATAGTTCTACTGGATATGGTAAACTTAGAATAACAGGTGGAACATTTACTTCTACACAGAAAAATTCAGATGTTATTACTAGTGGAGATAGTGTTCAAAAAACTAATAACGAAACAAATCATTTCCCACACACAGTGATAACAGGTGGAACGTTTATTGGAAATAGTGAAAAAGGTTCTGTAATAGTTGTAAACTATGGTACAACTGAAATAACAGGCGGTAAAGTTACTAATAATAGTACAGGAAATGCTGTTGTAGCAAGAGATAATACAGCACTTTCACTAGGAACTGGACTTACAGCAAGCTCAAGTGCTGAGGGTGGTACTATAAGGTATCATAATTCAGTAACATATAAAAACAGTGGAGCTAAAATTAGTAATACACGTGGAAATAGTTATAACGTAATTAAGTATTAGGATATATAAGAAGGCTTGTTATCAAGCCTTCCTAATGTATTTAAATGGGAGGAAGTTATGAAAAAAAATAAAATAAATAGAAATAGACTATTTGCTATTATAATTGTTATAGTTATAATACTTTGCATTATAACTATAGCACTTTTAACTAAGCAAAAAGATACTTCAAAAAATAAAGATAATAATGATTCAAATAATAATGTCGTAACTGGTGAGACTGAGTATGAACCAGTTTATGAAAATATAATTGATACATCAAAAACTGAAAATGTAAAAATAGAGAATAATATAAAAATTAATGTATCAGAAGAGTTATTAAAAGATAAAGATTTTGAAAATATGAAGATAACTAATATAAAATTAGTTTCAGATGGAAATACTGGTGTAACAGGATTTACTGCAACAGTTGAAAATACAAGTAATGCAGACTTTGATGGCTGTAACATAGATATAAAATTTTATACAAAAGATGGAAGCGAAATATCTACATTAAAAGGAATAATAGATAAAATAGCATCTGGCCAAACAACAGAAATAGGCGCCTACACAGGCGAAGACTTAGCAAACGCATATAGTTGCACCATCACCAAGAGTTAGTTTTGTAAAAAACTAACTCTGAGGCCTATATGTAGCTACAATACTCAAAAATAAGCATGAAAACAGAGTTATATGATTTG
>HF991956.1:13772-14861 GCA_000433135.1 Clostridium sp. CAG:921 | reverse complement strand
AATAAAAAGACATGGACGAAAGAGTCTTTCTTCCCTAACAATAAGCAAGATGGAATTTATGGTGCATATACCGAAACAAATCAGCTCTTAATAAGAGATGGTCGTGTGTCAACTACGATTTTTGATGAAATTCCAGAAATACTGACTAACACTGGAATTGCAGTATATGACACAAGAAGAGAAAAAACCTGGGTTAAAGAGCTCAAAGGCTATTTTGCAGAAAACAGGCCATACACTGGTGATATCTTCAATTATGATAGATTGTGGTCTGCAATCGAATCAATGGCAGAAGATGTTGCAAAAGAGATTATTAATGCTGCAAAAGCTGCTTAATCAAAAAACAATGTCTACAGTATTTTGTAGGCATTGTTTTTTTGGTATATAGCATTTAAATATTAAAAGTTAATATGTGAAAAAATCGATTATACTTAAGCAATACAATGACTGATATTTAGTTAGTACAGTAATTTCAAATACATAATGCTTATTTGATTATTTTTCCACCACCAGCTACTATATCATCTATATAAAATACTGCTGACTGACCTGGAGTTATGGCTCTTTGCGGATCATTAAATACAATTTTTAAGTTTTCTCCTTCATTATAGATTTTTGCTTTTGCTTCGGTTGTAGAATACCTTGTCTTTACCATTACATCCATTCCATCTTCCACTTTATCAAAAAGTAACAAATTCACATCATTTATTATTACTTCTTTTTTATATAAATTTTCTTTCTTTCCAACAATTACCTCATTTTTTTTGCTATCAAAACCTATAACAAAAAGAGGTTCACTATATGAAATTCCAAGTCCTTTTCTTTGCCCAATAGTATAATTATAAAGTCCATTATGTTTTCCAAGTACCTTACCATCACCAAGCACAATATCTCCAATTTTAGGTTTTATATCTGAGTTTTCCTCTAAAAATCTTTTGTAATTTCCATCTGGTACAAAACAAATATCTTCACTATCAGGTTTATTTGCAACTTTTAAACCATTTTTTCTTGCAATTTCTCTTATTTGCTCTTTACTTTCAAAATCAGCTAGTGGAAATATTACATGTTCTATTAATTCTTTTGGAATATTCC
>HF991956.1:13505-13756 GCA_000433135.1 Clostridium sp. CAG:921 | reverse complement strand
TTCTTTTGGAATATTCCATAAAACATAACTTTGATCTTTTTTTCCTGCTAATGATTTTTTTAAAACCCATCTTTTATATTTATCACTATACTCAGTTTTAGCATAGTGACCCGTTGCAATATAAAAGCAATCAAACTCTTTAGCCTTTTGATACATATAACCAAATTTCATATGTTTATTACATTCAATGCAAGGATTAGGTGTTCTACAATTTGCATATTCGTTTATGAAATCATTAATAACATAATTTT